>NZ_NFIE01000015.1:0-62850 GCF_002161605.1 [Collinsella] massiliensis
CCGGCAAGGCCCGGGAGGGACCCTTCAAAGCATTCGGTATCCGGTTCTCAAGGTGCTGGTTCCGATAGATCCGGGAATGAGAAAAGCTAGCCTTCAGGTCTTGACTTCATATAGCTGGTCTCCCTTCGCGTCACGACCCATGGTGACAAAAAGATGTCGAGATTTCGTCTACGCGCGGAGCGCGAACGCGATTTTGCGCGCGTTCGCGGCTGCGTTTGTCCCCGCCCAAACACAAAGTGAGCGAAACGAACGGTTTATCGGTACCCCCTCGAGTAGCAAGGGGGTGCGCGCCAACAAAACCGCAGCTAGTTGAGTTGCCGTTTTGGCGGCTACTCGGCCACCCCCTCATAAAACGCTCGTTTCGCGTCGTTTGTTCATCGGAGGACGGCTGATATGCGCCGCGACGTGGCCTCAGGGGTGCGCCACGCGGTTTCGACCGCACGCCGCACGTGGGTTTACCGAGGAAATAGCCGCCACGCGGCGGGGCGCGCCGCCCCATCGGGCGCAGGGCGCGCAAACTTGCTAGACTATAAGGGATATGCAGACGCTAGAAAGAGGCAGCATGGAACCAATCACCACCGGGATGCAGGGGCCGGCCGTCGAGGACGTGCAGGCTCGCTTGGTCGGGCTCGGCTATTCCATCGACGCGACCGAGCTCGATGCCCGGCAGTTCGGCCCCGCCACGGCCTCTGCCGTCGCCGAATTCCGCAGGAACGAGTCGCTCGAGGCGGGCTCCGACGTGGACACCGAGTGCTGGAGCCGGCTCGTGGACGCATCGTATAAGCTCGGCGACCGCACGCTGTACCTGCGCCTCCCGAATTTCCACGGCGCCGACGTTATGGAGCTGCAGCACGCCCTCAATATCCTGGGCTTCTCGTGCGGCAAGGCGGACGGCGTCTTCGGGCCGCACACCGAGGCGGCGCTCCAACAGTTCCAGGAGAACGTCGGGCTCTTCGCCGACGGCATGGCGTTCCAGGACACCTACAGCTACATCAACCGCCTCCACCACATCTGGGAGGGCAAGCCCACGGTGAGCGACACAGAGAACCGCACGGGCTTCGCGCGCGCCGCGAGCGTGCTCGAGCACACGCGCATCGCCGTGATCGGCCAGGATCCCATCGCGCGCAACGTGGCGTCGCGCATGTGGAACATCGCCACGGCCACCACCGACCGCAGCGGCATGGTGCTCTGCGACAGCGAGGCGCCCGAGGACGTTGACGTCATCTTCGAGATCGCCGCCTCGCCGCTCCCCACGGACGCCGCACCGCGCGCGACCATCGTCCTAGCGGACGCTCCGAACATCTCGCAGCGCATCCGCACCGCGCTCGCCGCCGCGTCGGACAAGCCCGCCGTGCTGCGCTTCGAGCTCACGGGAATCACGCATTACGGGTCGTTCACCTCGAGCGATTCGCAGGCGCTCGCGATCCTGCTGCTCGACGGCGTTTGCGATGCACTGAGCGATTAGGTACACTTAGTGCGCTGACGCGCGGCTTTCCCGCGGCGTCGGCATGTGGTTCGTTGGGGCATCGTCCAGCGGCAGGACCCCGGTTTTTGGTGCCGGTTACGGGGGTTCGAATCCCTCTGCCCCAGCCACGATGTACATGCAATTCAAAGCCTGTATATCACATTACAAGTGAGCTCGTCACGCCACGCTTTCGCAATCGGTGTACAGACGCTCAGGCGCGATATCGATATCGCCCGGCCAACAAGCAGTGAAGCCGTCTGTGTACACCTTTTTGAACTCATTTTCATCTGCGAGCGCCTGAAACGCTGGCCATCCGAGATATCCGCTCATATCAAATATGCCACTTGAACGCTTGCGTTCCTTACCAACTTCGAACTCAAGCGCAAGCCTATACCCGTCAAGCGGAGAAACGGAGATGACATTGATCGGGAATGGCAAGGATCTAACGTCAACGTTCATTGCCAGCTCCTAACGCAAAGGATCGATCTTCATGGGATTGTGCCCGCTCTCAGCCAAATCCCAGTTGGCCCTCAAATCCTCGGAATGAATCTCAACCCATGCCTGAATGAGACGCTCTTGCTTCCTGGGCATAAACCCTTCGAGCCTGTTGCCATCGAAATCATAAACAGCTTAGTGCTCCCCATACCTCGCATGGAAATGCGGCGCAGGATGATCGCCCGCATACATGGATATGACAATGCCGAAAAACAGACTGATGGTTGGCATAGCTCCCCTTCCGCTTCCCTCGCTTTGAAATAACTATACCCTGCATGCTGATTACGCCACACGCGCTTGCAACAAGCGATGTCCTTCCTACCACGCGACGGGGCAGCCGGCAAGGCGCTCGAGCTCGGCGCGGAGCTCGCTCGTAAGCTGGTCGCGCTTGCACGCGAGTTCGTCCTCCTTGAACTCCAGCCGCATCTCCCCCGCGCCCAGGCGCGCGCGGACGGAGCGGAACCCGTGCTGGTGCAGCAGGTCCTCGCAGGCGCGCACGATGCCGAGCTTCTCGGCCGTGATGGGCTCGCCGCGACGCACGCGTGTCGCGAGGCACGCCTCCGCGGGCATGTCCCACTGGGCGAAACCCCAGGCGCGCAGCAGTGCGCGCTCCTCCTCCTTGCGCCAGCCCGTCTCCATGAGCGGCGACCGAACGCCCAGTTCGCGCAAGGCGCGGATGCCGGGTCGGTCCTCGAGGGCGTCATCCGCGTTGCTGCCGTCCGCAACGACCGCGATGCCGCGCGCCCGCGCCGCCTCGACGATCCGCTCGAACCCGAAGCGCTTGCACCAATAGCAGCGGTCGGCGGAGTTGCGTGCGATCTGGGGGATGCCGAGCGCGTCGTACGGAATGCCGAGCACCGGCAGGCTGGCGAGCGCGGCGGGTTCCGGCCGCTCCGGGACAGTGCCGTTGCCCGCGCTGCCCAGCGCTCCCTCCGCCGCCGCGCGCTCGGGCGTCGTCGTGAACGGCGTCTCGAGGCGGACGAGGAGCGTCGCCTCGGGGAGCACCCGCGCGCACACCGCCGCGAGGAAGGTGCTGTCCACGCCGCCCGAGAAGCCGATCGCCACCGATCCCCACGAGCGCAGCAGCTCCTCGAGCGCCCGCATCTTCCCCGCAAGCTCCGCGTTATTCCTCAGCTGCACCGCATCCCCTTTCCCGCGCGCCCATCTGGCTCATCATGACGCGATTCTTGTACCCGCGCCGCCGCGTATCTGGCACAATATCCCTGTTGCGACCTCGGCGCCAGCCGCCGTCGCCCGAACCATCCAAACCGTATCGCACCCCGGGAGCCGCCATGATCACCGCTGTCCTCTTCGACCTTGATGGAACACTCGTCGACACCGAAACGCTGAGCGCGGAATCGTGGCGTCGCGTCGCCGACGAGATGGGCTTCACCATCGACGACGAGACGATCTACTCGTTCATCGGCCTCACGCGCCCCGTCATCATCGAGCGCTACGGCGACAAGCTCGGCGGCCACGACCGCGCCGACGCCGCCTTCGACCGGCACTACGAGATCAAGTTCGAGCTCGCGGAGACCGATCTGCACCTCATGCCCGGTGCCGAGGAGGCGCTGCGCACCCTGTCCGCTCGCGGCTTCAAGCTCGGCCTCGCCACGTCCTCGATGCGCGACGTCGCGGAGCGCGAGCTCGCGCCGTTCGGCCTCATGGACATCTTCGATGCGAGCACCTGCGGCACCGAGGCGCCCGCGAGCAAGCCGAACCCCGACATCTACCTCGTCACGGCCGAGAAGCTCGGCGTCGACCCCGCCTGCTGCGCCGTGGTGGAGGATTCCTTCAACGGCGTGCGCGCCGGCCACGCGGCGGGCATGCAGGTCTTCCTCGTCCCCGACCTCGTCGCGCCGACGCCGGAGATCCAGGCGCTGTGCACGGAGCAGCTGGAGAGCCTCGACGAGCTGCCCGCGGCGATCGAGCGCTGGAACAGCGAGGGCGCGCGGTAGCACCCCGGCGGCGGGCGAAAGGCTCGCGTCGCATCCGCACCTCGCGCTCATCCGCGAGCACCGCCCGCGCTGGAGCGGCCGCGCTAGAGGAACGACCCGATATCGAGCTCAGGCACCCCTGCCAGCGCGCCCTCGCTGCGCGCATCCGCGCCCACCGTGCTCTCCCGCTCGAGCAAAAACGGGCGGATGACCTCGTGCGTCGCGCCTTGCCGCTGCTCCACGAGCGCGAAGGCGTCCTGATGCACGTGCACGACCGACTTCTTGGTCTCGGCCTCCTCGATCGAGCGCAGGAGCAGCTGTACGCCCTTGCGACCGAGCTCGTATCCGGCGGGCGAGCAGGTCGTGAGCCTCACCCCGCTCGACCACGCGAGCGGGTTGCCGTCGCACCCGGCGACCATGATGTCGTCGGGCACCGAGAGCCCCCGGGCGCGCACGCCCTCGATGGCACCGGTCGCGAGCACGTCTGACAGGGCGATGATCGCATCCGGCCGGCTCGCCACGTCCCGCCCCGCGAGCAGGGCGCCGAGCCGCGCACCGTCCCCCGTCCCCGCGCTCCGTCCCTCCTCGATGACCTCGACGTTCTCGACCCCCTGCGCCGCGAGCGTGGCGCGGATGCCCACGAGCCGCCCTGCGCGCTGGTAGATGTCCGGCATGCCGATCACCGCGACGCGCTCCGCGCCGCGCGCGAGCACGTGCTCCGCGACGATGGCGCCCTGCGCCTCGTAGTCGGGGGTGACGGCGAGCGCGTGGTAGGGCGCCTCGGACGCGCCGAGGTAGACCGTCGGCATGGGCAGGTCGAGCTCCTCGTAGCGCCGGGGGTTGGCGATGGGCTGCATGAGCACGCCCGCCACCTGCATACCGGCGAAGAACCGCAGGTAGCGACCCTCGCACGACTCGTCGCCGTTCACACAGAGCACGATGACGTCGTAGCCGTGCCGCAGCGCCTCGTTGTGCGCGCCGTTGGCGATCTGCACGCTGCAGCCGTGCGTGAGGCAGGGCAGGATGAGGCCGAAGACCTTGTTCGTCCCGCCCGCGAGCAGCCGCGCGCTCTGGTTGGGCAGGTACCCCAGGCGGTCGATGGTCTCCTCGATGAGCTTGCGCGTATCCGGCCGCACGCGCTCCGGATGGTTGAGCGCATTCGACACCGTGCCGAGCGAGACGCCCGCCTCGCGCGCCACGTCCACGATCCGAACCCTGCCCATGCCGCCCCCCTAGCTGCCCAGGATGATGATCTGATGCGATACGGTAATGTCTTTCACCTTGGTCGCATCTGAGTATAGCAAAGCGTTGAAACGCTTCACCCCGCACGCCGCCAGCGGCGCTGATATACAATGACCGTGATTGACCACCTCGCGCAAAGGAGGGCCATGCTCCTCGCTATCGATATGGGCAACACGCAAACCGGGCTCGGCCTCTTCGACGGGGACGCGCTCGCGTACGCGTGGCGCATGCCCACCGACCGCTCGTTCACCGCCGACGAGCTGCACGTTCGTCTGCTTGGCTACCTGCACATGTACGGCCTTTCGCTCGATTGCATCGATACGGTGGCCTTCGCGGGCGTCGTGCCCCAGCTCTCGCGCGAGTGGGAGCAGGCGGCGCGGCGCATCACCGAGCGCACGATCGCCGTGGGCAGCGCCACCGCCCAGGTGACGAAGCTCCGCGCACCCAACCCCGCCGAGGTGGGCGCGGACCGCATCGCGAACGCCGTCGCGGCCGAAACATGCTACGGCGCGCCCGCCATCGTGGTGGACTTCGGCACCGCCACCAACATCGATGTCGTGGACGAGGACGGTTACTACATCGGCGGGGCGATCGCGCCGGGCCTCCGCATCTCGATGGACGCCCTCGTGGCGCGGGCCGCGCGCATCGCGAGCATCCCGCTCGACGTGCCCGAGCGCGCCATCGGCAGGACGACCACCGAGGCCGTGCAGAGCGGCGCGATCCTGGGCACGGCTGCCATGGTGGAGGGGCTCGTCGCGCGCATACGCCGCGAGCTCGAAGCCCCCGAGGCATGCGTCATCGCGACGGGCGGGCTCGCCGGCCTCGTCGCCAATGCCACCGACGCCTTCGACGTGGTCGACCAGCAGCTCACCCTCAAGGGCATCGCCGAAATCGCCCGCCGCATGGGCATGTTCGAATCTGCTGAATAGGAGCGCGGCGGCGCGCCGTTACGCCTGGGCCGCCTCCGCGGCGAGGCGGTGCGCCATGACGTCGCAGGCGAGCGCGCCCACCACGGTCTTGGCGTCCTCGATCTTGCCGTCGAGCACGGCGTCCACGAGTTCCTGCACATCCACGAGGTCGACGTTCAGGAACTCGTCCTCATCCGGGTTGGCGCCCTCGAACGAGAGCTGCGTGGCCAGGTAGAGATGGATGAGCTCGTCGGAGAAGCCGCATGAGCTCGCGATGGTGGTGAGGTAGGCGATGCGCCCCGGCACGAAGCCCGTCTCCTCCTTGAGCTCGCGCTTCGCGCAGTCGAGCGGATCCTCGCCCGGCTCGAGCTTGCCGGCGGGGATCTCCACCGTCACGCGGTCGAGCGCGGTGCGGTACTGGCGCACGAGCGCGATCTTCCCCGATTCGGTGAGCGCGACGATCGCGACCGCCCCGTGGTGGCGCACCACATCACGGCGCGACACGCGGCCGTTCGGCAGCTTCACCTCCAGGCATTCGACGTCGAAGATCTTGCCGCTCCACGCCGTCTCCTGCGAGAGGATCTCCTCGTGCAGGTCCGCGTCGCGCTCGTCGTCGTCACCGAGCACGAGCTGCGTGTCCTCGGCTTCCGCGATCTCCTCGATATCCTCGATCGGCTGGTCGTCCTGCTCCGCCATCGTGCCTCCCTTTCGTCGCTGCACAGTCAAACGCCTTATACCCAACATGTCGTGCAACGACCCGCGCCGCGCCCGCGCGAACCCGGAGAGCCGATGATAAAATCCAGCCTGTCTGGTTTTTATCATGTCGGAGTGCCTGCAACCTGGTTCGAGCCTCGATACTGTGTGGGATTCTCGATGCGTCGAGTAGACGACCCCTCGGCGCTCGCGTTTCCTGCGGTTTTCCTCGCCAAAACCCCGGTCTACTCGCGCCTTTCAAAATCCCACACAGTATCGAGGCTCGAACGTGCCGGCCGCCCGTCCGACGCGCCCAAATCCTCGCATAACTGCGACCCCTAAACACGAAAAGGGGCTCCCGATCGCTCGGGAGCCCCTTCGAAGCGCTTCGTGCGCTCTCGCTCAGGCGGAACGGCGTCCGCGCGAAGCCTTAGACCTCGGCGTAGAGGTCCTTGAGCTTGAGCAGGTGCTGGTAGCGGGCCAGGGCAGCGTCCTCGTTCTCCTTGAAGAGCTTCTCCACCTGGTCCTCAGGAAGCACGCGCGCCAGCGAGGCGTAGCGGGCCTCGTTCATGAGGAACTCCTGGTACCCGCCCTTCGGCTCCTTGGAGTCGAGGGTGAACTTCTTGCCCACCTCGGCAGCGGGGTTGAAGCGGAAGAGGTTCCAGTACCCGCAGTCCACGGCCTTCTTCATCTCGGACTGGCAGTTCTGCATGCCGCCCTTCTTGATGGAGTGCATCTCGCAGGGCGCGTAGCCGATGATGAGGGACGGGCCGTCGTAGGCCTCGGCCTCCTGGATGGCCTTGAGCGTCTGGGCCGGGTTCGCGCCCATGGCGACCTGCGCCACGTACACGTAGCCGTAGCTCATCGCGATCTCGGCGAGGCTCTTCTTCTTGGTGCGCTTGCCCGCCGCGGCGAACTGCGCCACCTGGCCGAGGTTCGACGCCTTGGAGGCCTGGCCGCCGGTGTTGGAGTACACCTCGGTGTCGAACACGAAGACGTTGACGTTGTGGTCGGAAGCCAGGACGTGGTCCAGGCCGCCGAAGCCGATGTCGTACGCCCAGCCGTCGCCGCCGAAGATCCAGAAGGACTTCTTGGTGAGGTAGGACTTGTCGGCAAGGATCTTGCCGGCCACCGGGCAGCCGTCCTGCTCGGCCTGCTCGAGGGCAGGGATGAGCGCGGCGGCAGCGGCCTTGGAGCCCTCGGCGTCGAAGCGCGCGTCGAGGTAGGCCTGGATGAGCTCCTTGGTGGCCTCGGGGGTCTTGTCGCTCTCGAGCATGCTGTTCAGCTCGACGACGATCTTGTTCTGGACCGCCTCATAGCCGAGGAACATGCCCAGGCCGTGCTCGGCGTTGTCCTCGAAGAGGCTGTTGTTCCACGCCGGGCCGTGACCATCCTTGTTGACGGTGTAGGGCGAGCGCGCGGCCGGGTTGCCCCAGATGGAGGAGCAGCCGGTGGCGTTGGCGATGAACATGCGGTCGCCGCAGACCTGCGTCACGAGGCGCGCGTACGCGGTCTCGGCGCAGCCGGCGCAGGAGCCGGAGAACTCGAGCAGCGGCTGCTTGAACTGGCTGCCCTTGAGGTTCGCGGTCTGGAGCACGGGCTTCGGCGCGACGTGCTCGACGCAGTAATCGAAGGTCTTCTGCTCCTCGAGCTCCTGCTCCTGGGGCACCATGGTGAGGGCGCCCTTCGGGCAGACCTTCGCGCAGTTGGTGCAGCCCATGCAGTCGAGCGGGCTGATGGCCATGGTGAACTTGAGGCCGGTGTCCTTCGGCATCTTGATGTCGAGCGTGCGCATGCCCTCGGGCGCCGCGGCGATCTCTTCCTCGGTGAGGCCGAACGGACGGATCGTGGCGTGCGGGCACACGTAGGCGCACTGGTTGCACTGGATGCACTTCTCGGCGTCCCAATGCGGCACCATGACGGCCACGCCGCGCTTCTCGTAGGCGGAAGCGCCCTGCTCGAACTGGCCGTCCTCGTGGCCGGCGAACGCGGACACGGGGAGCTCGTCGCCCTCCATGCGGTTGATGGGCTCCATGATGGTCTTGACCTGGGCGATGAGCTCGGGGCGACCCTTGAGCTCGGGCGCGGCGTCCTCATCGGCGGCGTCGGCCCACTCGGCCGGGACCTCGACCTTCTGGAAGGCGGTGGCACCGGCGTCGATGGCCTTCCAGTTGGCCTCGACCACGTCCTGGCCCTTCTTGGCGTAGGACTTCTCGGCGGCGTCCTTCATGTACTTGATGGCGTCCTCCTGCGGCAGCACGCCGGCGAGCGTGAAGAACGCGGACTGGAGGATGGTGTTGGTGCGCTTGCCCATGCCCACCTGCACCGCCAGGTCGATGGCGTTGATGAGGTAGAGCTGGATGTCGTTCTGGGCGATGTAGCGCTTCTCAGCGGCCGAGAGGTGCTTCGACAGCTCGTCGAAGTCCCACTGGCAGTTGATCATGAGCGTGCCGCCGGGCTTCACGCCCTGGGCGATCTTGAAGTGCTTCGTGATGTAGCTCGGGTTGTGGCACGCCACGAAGTCGGCCTTCGTGATGTAGTACGGGCTCTTGATGGGCTTGTCGCCGAAGCGCAGGTGCGAGATGGTCACGCCGCCCGTCTTCTTGGAGTCGTACTGGAAGTAGGCCTGGACGTACTTGTCCGTGTGGTCGCCGATGATCTTGATCGAGTTCTTGTTGGCGCCCACGGTGCCGTCGCCGCCGAGACCCCAGAACTTGCACTCGATGGTGCCCTCCGCCGCGGTGTTCGGGGCGTCCGGGTCCATGGGCAGCGAGAGGTTCGTGACGTCGTCCACGATGCCGATGGTGAACTCGCGCTTGGGCTCGTCCTTCTTGAGCTCCTCGTAGACGGAGAACGCGGCCGCGGGCGGCTCGTCCTTCGAACCGAGGCCGTAACGGCCGCCGACGACGGTGATGCCGGTCTTGCCCGCCTCGTAGAGCGCGGCGACGACGTCCTCGTAGAGCGGCTCGCCGATGGAGCCGGCCTCCTTGGTGCGGTCGAGCACGGCGATCTTCTTGACGGTCTCGGGGAGCGCGGCCACGAAGTGCTCGACGGACCACGGACGGTACAGGCGCACCTTCACGAGGCCGACCTTCTCGCCCTGGGCGTTGAGGTAGTCGATGACCTCCTCGAGGGTGTCGCAGAAGGAGCCCATGCACACGACGACGCGGTCAGCGTCCTCGGCGCCGTAGTAGTCGAACAGGTGATAGCTCGTGCCGAGCTTCTCGTTCACCTTGTTCATGTAGTCCTCGACCACCGCGGGCAGGTTGTTGTACGCGGTGTTGCAGGCCTCGCGGTGCTGGAAGAAGACGTCGCCGTCCTCGTGCGTGCCGCGGTTGTGCGGGTGCTCGGGGTTGAGCGCGTGATCGCGGAAGGCCTGGACGGCGTCCATGTCGCACATCTCGGCGAGGTCCGCGTAATCCCACACGGCGACCTTCTGGATCTCATGCGAGGTGCGGAAGCCGTCGAAGAAGTTCAGGAACGGCACCTTGCCCTCGATGGCGGCGAGATGCGCCACCGCGGAGAGGTCCATGACCTCCTGAACGTTGGTCTCGGCGAGCATGGCGAAACCGGTCTGGCGGCAGGCCATGACGTCGGAGTGATCGCCGAAGATGTTGAGCGCATGGCTAGCGACGGTACGCGCGGACACGTGGAACACGGCCGGTAGGTGCTCGCCTGCGATCTTGTACATGTTCGGGATCATGAGCAGAAGACCCTGAGACGCGGTGTAGGTGGTGGTCAACGCGCCCGCGCAGAGCGAGCCGTGGACGGTGCCCGCGGCGCCGGCCTCGGACTCCATCTCGATGACGTTCACCTTCGTGCCAAAGATGTTCTTCTTGCCCTGAGCTGCCCACTGGTCGACATGGTCGGCCATGGGGCTGGACGGCGTAATCGGGTAGATACCCGCAACCTCGGTGAACGCATACGATACGTACGCGGCCGCCTCGTTGCCGTCCATGGACTTGAACGAACGCGCCATATACCCCTCTCCTCTCGTGTAGGTATACAGTCCCCGGTAAGCCCGTGCAAACCGGTGATTCCACGGCGCTTATGGCGTTTCCGCATGTCAAGCATGATTCGGCGAACGCGGCGATTCGTGCCCGGCAGCGGAAATCCACATGCTCCATTATTGTAACGCGTATCGGATGCGCGCGGGAGCAAAACTGGGGGCGCTGGAGGAGTTTGTGCGGGAGCACGAGCGGGACGGAACGGGCGCCCGCGGAGGCGGCGCCCGCAGCGGACGCGGACAACGGGGCGGCGAAATCGCTTCGAGCGCAAACTTGTCAGCTTTAAGCGCGAAGGCCTTTTACAGAAACGCTTCGCGTGTAAAAGCGGCAACTTTGTGCGCGAAGGGCGGCGGGGCTCCGCTCCACCACGCCCCGCTGATCTTTACGCTCGCTCGAAACCCCGAAGATCTATAACACGATGCCCAGCTGCCACGCGGCAAGCTAGAAAAGCGCGGCAACCTCGAAGGCTCGACCGTGAGCGGGCGCATGCGCCGGCGCAGCGTGCGATACGAACTGCGATACGAGCCGGATCTTCCATGGATACAATTACATCAGACCCGTAGCGAGCTGATCGTCGACTTGGAGGAATCATGACCGCCGCGCAGGAGACATCTTACGAAAGCCAGATCGTCCGATACTTCCTAAATCTCGTCTCTACTAAGGGCGAACTCAGTTGTGCTTTGAAATCCTGCATTGCTGCGTGCCCGTCGTGCCCACCGGAGGTGCTGGCGAAGCTTGCGACTGAGGAAGATCTGGTAATTCGTTGGGAACTCTCCCAGAACCCCTCGTGCCCGCCGGAAACGCTGAAGCAGATTGCGGAGGACGCGTTCTACGCGTGGTCGCACGGCGCGGAGGAGATGGAGGGCGACTCCTGGCAAACGTTGACGCTGTGCGCCGGGAACCCCGCGTGCCCGCCGGATTTGCTCAAGAAGCTCGCAAAGGACGGGGACCGGGATGTGTGCCAGGCGGTCGTCGCGAACCCCTCGTGCCCGCCGGACCTGCTCGCGGCGCTCGTGGAGGACGAGGACGAGTGGGTGCGCGGGGCGGTTGCCGAAAACCCCTCGTGCCCGCCGAAAACACTGACGGTGCTCGCGAGTGACGGGGACCGGGATGTGCGCCGGGCGGTCGCCGGGAATCCCTCGTGCCCGCCGGACCTGCGCGCGGGACTCGCAACGGACGAGGACGGGTGGGTGCGCCAAGCGGTCGCCGCAAGACCCTCGTGCCCGCCGGAGACACTGGCAGTCCTTGCGAGGGACGAGGATCAGAATGTACGTGAGGCATGCGCCCGGAACCCCTCGTGTCCGCCGGACCTGCTTGCGCGGCTCGCTGAGGACGAGAGTCACGCCGTACGCGGGTCGGTCGCCAGAAACCCCTCGTGTCCGCCGGAACTTCTCGCGGTGCTCGCGGCGGACGAGGACGGATGGGTGCGCAAGGCATGCGCCGGTAACCTCTCGTGTCCCCTGGATCTACTCAAGAAGCTCGCAAAGGACGGGGACCGGGATGTGCGCCGGGCGGTCGTCGCGAACCCCTCGTGCCCGCCGGACCTGCTCGCGGCGCTCGTGGAGGACGAGGACGAGTGGGTGCGCGGGGCGGTTGCCGAAAACCCCTCGTGCCCGCCGGACCTGCTCGCGCGGCTCGCTGAGGACGAGGACGAGTGGGTGCGCGGGGCGGTTGCCGAAAACCCCTCGTGCCCGCCGGACCTGCTTGCGCGGATCGCTGAGGACGAGAGCCAAGCCGTGCGCAGGGCGGTCGCCAAGAACCCCTCGTGTCCGCCGGACCTGCTTGCGCGGCTCGCTGAGGACGAGAGTCAAGTTGTGCGCGAGACGGCCGCCAAAAACCCCTCGTGTCCGCCGAAGGTGCTGGCGAGACTCGTGGTGAACGAGGATCCTTGGGTGAGCCCGAAGGCCGCAATGAACCCCTCGTGCCCCATAGCAGAGGTTATGCGGCTTGTTCTCGATAAATTCTGCTCTCGGTTCGGTTCGGTAAAGCCTACTCTCGATGAAGCTCGGCAGGATAGAGCCAGATGGCCCCGGACTGCCGAGAACCAGGTTCACCCGACGAGCCCCTCGCCTGAGCTCGCTGGAAGAACGGACGCATCTTTTGTGGACGAGCTCGAGCGGCTTGCCAGACTCCACAGGGAGGGGGCACTCGGCGACGAAGAGTTCGCCGCCGCGAAGCGCAAGCTGCTCGGCGTCTAGCGAGCACTCGGAGAAATTCTCTGTTTGGCATGCATAAAATTACATCAGACCCGTAGCGAGCTGATCGTTGACTTGGAGGAATCATGGCCGCCGCGCAGGAGACATCTAACGAAAGCGAGATCGTCCGAGACTTCCTAGACTTAGACCCCTTCTTGCTCCCGCTCATCCGTGATTTGAAATACAGCATCCCTGCGAACCCGTCGTGCCCGCCGGAAGTGCTTGCTGAGCTCGCGACGGACGAGGACACGTGGATGTGCAGGGCGGTCGCTGGGAACCCCTCGTGCCCGCCAGAAGCGTTGAAGCAGATGGCTGAGGACGCGCTCTGCGCATGGTCGCACGGCATGGAGACCCTTGAGGGCGACTCCTGGAAGAAGCTGAAGCTGTGCGCCGGGAACCCCTCATGTCCGCCGGACCTGCTCGCGGAACTCGCAACGTATACCCACGAAACGCGCGCTGAGAATCCCTCATGGCAGCCGGAAACGCTGGAGGAGCTCGTGGAGTATTCCTTGCAGCACTCAACGTGCGAGGCATGTGCGGGGAACCCGTCGTGCCCGCCGGAGACGCTGGCTGAGCTCGCGATGGACTGTCGCTGGGATGTGCGCAAGGCAGTCGCCGTGAACCCCTCGTGCCCGCCGGAGACGCTGGCTGAGCTCGCGACGGACGAGGATCAGAATGTGCGCCAGGCATGCGTCTGGAATCCCGCGTGTCCGCCGGAACTTCTCGCGCGGCTCGCAGAGGATGAGGATCCATATGTGCGCGAGATAGTCGCCGAAAACCCCTCGTGTCCACCGGAGACGCTGACGAAGCTCGCGATGGAAGGGAATTACCTGATGACCCAGGCGGCCGCAGCGAACCCATCATGCCCCATAGCAGAGGTGATGCGGCTTGCTCGCGATAAAGCCTACTCTCGGTAAAGTAGCCTAATGGCGTAGAGTCATATGACTGCGGGCTGCCGCCAGGTTTACCCGACCCGCCCCTCGCCTGAACCCGCCGGACACGCAGCGCGGGGGAGACGGACCCTCGGCCAACCGCGTCCCAGCAGTGGCGGCTGCGAAAGCCCGGCTCCCCGGCGCCGCGTCAGGCGCGCTCGGCCTCCGTGTGCGCGCCGAAGCCCACCCGGGCGAGCAGGCGCGCGAAGAACTTCACCAGGCTGCCGTTCACGAGCACGAAGAGCACGGTGCCCACGCCGAACACGCCCCCGATGAGCATGCCGCCCACGAGGCACGCGGCGTCGATGACCGTGCGCCACACGGCGTATCCGCCCGGGAGCACGCTGCCGAGCTTCTGGGCGATCGCGTCCGTCACGTTCATGCCGTTGCGCACCGCCTGCAGCATCGCGTACGAGGCGCTCAGGCACACCTGCCCCGCAAGGAGCGCCGCCACGCGCAGCGCGAGGCCCTGCGCGGCGAGGTCCATCGGCAGGATCCAGATGTTGAACAAATCGATGAGCTGGCTCGTCATGATGCCGCCCACCACGCTCAGCACGCCCACGCGGCTGCGGTTCACGATGAACGCGACGATGGTCGTCGCCACCGTGAAGATGAGCTGCGCCTGGCCGAGCGTGATGCCGAGCGTGCGGCTCATGCCGTCGAGGAGGACGTCGATCGAGTCGCTCCCCAGCTCGACGGCCACGAAGAGGCAGATGCCGAGCGCCATGACAGCGGAGCCCAGAAGGGCCTTCGCCACCTCCGGGCTCCACGTGCGCAGAAAGCTGCTTGGGGTGGCGGTAGCGCGGCCGCTACTCACCGCATCCGCTCTCGACGAGCTCGACGAGGGCGTCCACGGCCGCCTGCTCGTCGTCGCCCTCGGCCGAGATCTCGACCTGCGTGCCCGAGCCGATGCCCATGCCCATGAGCATGAGGACGGACTTGGCGTCGCACGTCGCCTCGGTGTCAAGGCGCTTCACGGTGATCTTCGATGCGAACTCGCTCGCCTTCTTGGTGAACACCGCCGCCGGACGGGCGTGCAGCCCGCTCGCGTTCTCAACCGTCGTGGTCTTCGCGTACATGGAAACCCCTTTCTGGAGGTGGTGGTGATAAAAAGGTGACTGACACCTTTTTATCACACCTTTTTATCACGGCCATCGAGCCGCCCCGCAGCCCACCGGGAGCCGCGGGGCGGCAAAAACCTTACGCCAGGTCCGCGCCGTTCGAGGCGATGACCTTCTTGTACCAGGCGTAGCTGTCCTTGAGGGAGCGCTTGCCGGTGCCATGGCCGTAGTCGTCGAGGTCGACGTAGATGAAGCCGTAGCGCTTGCTCATCTCGGACGAGGAGCAGCTCACGAGGTCGATCGGGCCCCACGCGTAGTAGCCGCGCACGTCGACGCCGTCCTCGATGGCCTCGCGCACCTGCTCGAGGTGGGCGCGCAGGTAATCGATGCGGTACGTGTCGTGGATGGAGCCGTCCTCCTCCACCGTGTCGTAGGCGCCGATGCCGTTCTCGGTGATGTAGATGGGCTTCTGGTAGCGGTCCCAGAACTCGTTGAGCAGGATGCGCAGGCCGATGGGATCGATGGACCAGCCCCAGTCGCTCGCCGGGATGTCCGGGTTGCGGATGGCGTCGTTGCCGTTCTCGTAGCTCTCCTTCGTGACCACGCGGGTGTAGTAGTAGGAGAAGCTGAAGAAGTCGGCCGTGTTCTTGAGGTCCTCGAGGTCGCCCTCGGTCACCATGACGTGGATGTCGTGGTCCTGGAAGTAGCGGTAGGCGTAGCCGGGGTAGGTGCCGCGCAGCAGCACGTCGGAGTAGAAGTACTCCATCTGGTTGTGCTTGAGCGTGGCCAGCTGGTCCTCGGGCTTGGCGCTCGCCGCATAGGACGGGCCGCCGCAGAGCATCATGCCGATCTGCATCTCCGGGTGATGCTCGTGCGCGTACTTCGTGGCGCGGGCGCAGGCCACCATCTCGTTATGGACGGCCTGGTACTTGGCGCTCATGAGGTCGTCGACGCGGTCGCTCGCCACGCCCAGGTGGTTGAAGCTCTCGTGGCCGATGAGGTTGATCTGGTTCACGATGATCCAGTACTTCACGAGCCCCGCGTAGCGGTCGAACACGGTCTCGCAGTACTTCGTGAAGAAGTCGATGGTCTCGCGCGAGTACCAGCCCAGGTAGTTCGTGGTGAGGGCGAGCGGCATCTCGTAGTGCGAGATGGTGATCATGGGCTCCATGCCGTTCTTGACGATCTCCTTGAAGAGGTCCTCATAGAACTGGAGGCCGGCCTCGTTGGGCTCGGCGTCGTCACCGTTGGGGAAGATGCGCGACCAGTTGATGGAGGTGCGGAACGTCTTGAAGCCCATGCCGGCCAGGAGCTTCAGATCCTCCTTGTAGGTGTGGTAGAAGTCGATGCCCCAGCGCTTGGGGAACACGCGGTCGGTTGCCTCCATGGCCTCCTTCACGAAGGTGGAGTCGACCTCCTCGTTGTACTTCTTGTCGATGGCGATGTCGTCGCGGAACTCGTTGATGTCGGCGATGCACCAGCCCTTGCCGTCCTGATCCCAGGCGCCTTCGAGCTGGTTCGCGGCGACGGCGCCGCCCCACAGGAAGTCGTTGGGGAAACCGGTGGGAACCCTGTTCATGACTCGAGCCTCCTTGCCCGTGAACGTGCGTGAAACATGTGTGAGAGACGAATGCCCGGCACCGCGCCCGAGACGGTGCGGTACCGGGCGAATCTACGAGAACCGGGACGTGGGTATGGGGAGATGCGCCCCGGGTTCCAAGCGATCGTGCAGGCAGCGCGTGCGCTGCGCCGCGGCTCTACCCAAGCTTCTCCTCGAGCGCGGCGAGGCGCTTCTCGTAGGCGTCGAACACGCCGATGAGCTGCTTGGTGATGTTGATCTCGCTGTTGATGGTCATGAGCGTGTCCTGCGCGTGGGTGAAGAGCAGCGAGTAGCCCTTCCCCTCGCCGCGCGCCTCGCCCTGGATGGCATCGGTCTGGACACGGTGCGCCTCGGTGATCTCGGTGTGCGCGGTCTCCATCTTGGCGCGGGCGCCCTCGATGTCGAACTGGGCGAGCGCTTCCATGGCCTCCTTGCAGGCGACGCGGGCGTCACCGGCGTGGAGGATGATGTTCATGGCGCTCTGAACGGTTTCTTCATCCATTGCAGACAGTCCTTTCCTACGCAGCGGCTATGCAGTGGCCTTGGCGGAAACCTTCTTGGCTTCCTTCTCGGCCTCCTCGTCGCAGCACTGCTGGTCGTACGCCTTCATGAAGGGGAACCAGATGGCGGCAGCGACAAGGAACTCGATGATAACGAAGATGATAGCCGCGATAGAACCGCCGGTGGAAATCCACGTGCCGATGGGGTACGGGCAATACCAAAGCTCGAACTGGATGTTGTTGAACGGGGCGAACTGGATGACCTTGACGCCGAACCAGGTGAGGAGCGGCATCACGATGCCGATGATCCACATGGGGAGCATCATGATGGGGTTCCAGGCGATGGTGCCGAAGACGACGGGCTCGTTGATGTTGAAGATGGCGGGCGCGATGCAGGCGCGGCCAAGGGCCTTGAGCTTCTGGGACTTGGCAGCGAACATCATCTCGAGCACGAGCGGCATGGTGCAGCCGATGCCGCCCCACCACATGTAGGTCACGTACACGAGGGTCTCGGTGTAGATGCCCTGGTTGGCAGCGGTGGCCTCGCCGGACGCGATGAGCGCGAGGTTCGCGGCGATGGTGGCGAGCTTGATGGGCTCAGCAACCGGGGTGAGCACCCAGGAGGAGATGCCCATCGAGTAGATGAAGCAGTAGATGAAGATGATGAGCGTGAAGCCGTACCACGTGTTGGCGATGCCCTGCAGCGGCATGAACAGGTTGACGGCGATCTGGTAGAGGTCGACGCCGAAGATCTGGACGACGGCGAAGAACGCGAACACGGTGATGCCGATGGGCAGGAGCGCGTCGAACCACTGGCGCACGAAGTCGGGGATGACCGAATCCTCCTTGAAGAAGGAGAACTTGCCGAAGAGGTTGAACACGATGCAGACGATGATGCCCGTGATCATGGCGCAGAACATGCCGCCGGCGCCGAGCGCGGAGGAACCGAAGCCGGCCTCGCCCTCGCTCAGCACCTCAGGGGTGATGGAGATGAGGAACGTGGAGATGCCGGTCAGACCCGCGATGAGGCGGCTCTTGCGCAGGCGCTTCTTCTCGCAGAAGTTGAACGGGATGAGGAAGGACACGAAGAGCGACACGAGGCCCATGGTCCAACCGTAGGGCGTCCAGAACGAGAACGGCAGGGTCACGAACGACTCGAGCACCGTTCCCATGCAGAAGATGGAGCCGACGAAGATGAACGGCAGCACCTGGAGCATGGAGTCCTTGAGGGTGAGGATCCACACATTGGTGTTCACGATGTTCATCTTGGGCTGGAAGCTGTTCTCAAGCCAGTTGATGAGCTTTTCCATCCTGCACTCCTTTCCTAAAACGCGGGGGATTCCCCCTTTTCCGTGCTGCGAATCCACGGCGCGCAGCTCGCCGGATCACCGAGGGTGCGCGCGACCCTACTCCTCGCCCATCTCGGACAGCAGGTGGTCGAGGGCGGCGTCGCCGTCGAGGGTGGAGTAGTACTCCTTCTTCATGAGGATGACCTTCACGGGCAGGCCGTGGGTGTACTCGTCGATCTCGTCGAGGATGTAGGCGAGGTGCGGGCCCACCATGAGGGCGTCGATCTCATCCACGTAGGACTCGATCTCGGACTCGCTGCGCGCGACGACCGAGATCTCCAGGCCGCGCGCCTTGGCGGCCTTGCGGATGTTGGCGGCCATGAACCCCGAGCTGGCACCGGAACCGCACACCAAAAGGACGTTGAGCTTCTTCATTGCTTTCCTCCTTAACAAGAAGGTACTGGGACGACACCATAGAACCGCGTTTGCCGGCGACCGTCCAACAGCCTTCTGCCGCCTATCGCGGCAAAAGACGAAACACGGCGGAAGCATAGGGTCTATATACTTATGGTGCGTTGCGGCGAGAGGGGTGGGCCGCGGCGACGACGGCGCGCGGAAGCTGCGGCGCGCCCGGGAGCCGGAACGACCGCCCCGCGAAGGTGGCCCATGGCGCAGCCCAGCTACACAGACCAGGAACTCGAGCTTCTGCGCGCGCTGTTCCAAAGCAACGAGCCCGTTTCGGGCAAGGCGCTCGCAGCGCAGCTGGGCGTGTCCGAGCGCACGGTGCGCAACCGCGTGGGGAGCATCAACCACAAGGGCGAGAAGCCGCTCGTGAAGTCGGGGCGCAGCGGGTACACCTGCGACCGCGTGACCGTCCCCGCCGTGCTCACCCTGGAGGAGCGCGCGCCGTTCAGCCAGCCCACGCCGCAGACGCGCGAGGAGCGCCGCGCGTACGCGCTCAAGCGCATCATCCAGAACCCCGGCCCCCTCAACATCTACGACCTCTGCGAGGAGCTGTTCGTCTCCACCTCCACCATGCGCAAGGAGCTCGGCCGCATGATGCGCACCTGCGCCGAATACGACCTCGAGCTCTCGCACACCGGCGACCTGCTCTCCATCCAGGGCACCGAGAAGAACAAGCGCCGTCTGCTCTCCGGCCTGCTCTACGAGGAGACGAGCGTCAACTTCATGAGCCTCGACACCATCCAGCACGCGTTCCCCGACATCGACGCCGTGTTCATCCGCGACGCCGTGGCCGAGACGCTCGAGCAGGCGCGTTACTTCGTGAACGAATACTCGCTCATCAACCTCGTGCTGCACATCGCCATCGCGCTCGACCGCATCAAGGGCAAGGGCGCGCAGCACGCGACCCTCCCCAAGACGGACGGCGCGCGGGAGAGCGTGCTCAAGCCGCACGAGGCGGACATGGCGGCGAGCATCGCCCGCAAGCTCGAGGATCACTTCGACGTGCCGTTCAGCGGATCGGAGGAATACGAGCTCGCGCTGCTGCTGGCCTCGCGCACCACGACGCTCGACTACAACGCCGACGCGGGCGACGACCTCTCGCGCTACGTGGACGCCGACTGCCTGGCGCTCGTCGACGAGATCATCGGGGACGTCTCGATGTACTACTTCATCGACCTCTCCGAGAAGGAGTTCTACGTCCGCTTCGCCCTGCACATCAAGAACCTGCTCGCCCGCGCGCGCACCGAGTCGTTTGCGCGCAACCCCCTTACGGACGAGATCAAGTCGAGCTGCCCGCTGCTCTACGACACCGCGGTGGGCTCGGCCGGCATCATCAAGCGGCGCACGGGCATCCAGATCAACGACGACGAGATCGCCTACATCGCCTTCCACCTGGGCAGCACCATCGAAGCGCAGAAGCAGCTCAACAGCAAGGTCAAGACGGTGCTGTACTGCCCCGCGTACTACAACATCGACAAGAACCTGCAGGAGTTTCTGAACAAGCATTTCTCGGACGACGTGCTCGTCACGAACATCGTGACCACGGAGCGTGCGCTCGAGCACCTCGCCGGCGCCGACCTCATCATCACCACGAACCCCATCGCGCACGCCCCGGCCGTGCCCGTGCTGCACGTCGGCATCGCGCCGCGCGACACCGACGTGCCGCAGGTGCGCGCCGCCGTGGAGCGCGTGCAGCGCGGCAAGCGGCGCGAGAAGTTCCGGAGGCGGCTCGGCGAGCTCGTCAAGCCGGAGCTCTTCGCCACGGGCGAGCCCGTGCGCACGCGCGAGGAGATCATCCACGCCATGTCCGCGCGCCTCATTGAGCTGGGCTATGTGAACGAGGGGTTCGAGGACGACGTGCTGGAGCGCGAGCACCTGTCGTCGACGGCGTTCGGCGCGGTGGCGGTCCCGCACACCATGAAGCCGTACGCGAACGAGAGCAGCATGTCCGTGCTCGTGCCCGACGAGCCGGTCGCGTGGGGCGACGGCACCGTGTCGCTCGTGATCATGCTCGCGTTCTCACGCGGGCAGCGCGCGACGTTCAATGAGCTCTTCGACCCGCTCGTGTCGATCCTCATCGACCCGCTCAACGTGCGCGAGCTCGCCGGCATCCGCGACTACCAGGCCTTCATCGACCGACTGGGGGACATGCTGGCCTGAGTCATTGGGGACGAGTCGTCGGGGACGGGTGAGACAGTGGGGACGGGTTCAAATGACTCAGCGAGACAAACGAACCCAACCCCATTGACTCAGTGAGTCATTTGAACCCGTCCCCACTGTCTCACCCGTCCCCGACGACTCGATGACTCCAACGGCTCACAGCGCGCGGCGGGCTTCGATGGCGCGGCCGAGCGTGAGCTCGTCGGCGTACTCGAGGTCGCCGCCCACGGGCAGGCCGCTCGCGAGGCGGCTCACCGTGATGCCGAGCGGCTTGATGGTGCGTGCGAGGTAGGTCGCCGTCGCCTCGCCCTCGATGTTGGGGTTCGTGGCAATGATGACCTCTTGGATGTCCTCCTCGCCCAGGCGCGCGAGCAGCTCGCGCACGTGCAGCTGCTCCGGGCCGATCTTCTCCATGGGGCTGATCACCCCGCCGAGCACGTGGTACAGCCCATGGTAGCTGCCCGTCCGCTCGATGGCCTGGATGTCGCGGGGCTCGCCCACCACGCAGATGCGCGTGCGGTCGCGCATGCCGTCCATGCAGATGGGGCATTCGTCCGCCGTGGCGTAGTTGAAGCAGCGCTTGCAGAAGTGGACGTGCTCCTTCACGTCGAGGATCGCCTGCGCCAGGCGGCGCGCCTCCTCCGCATCGGCCTCGAGCAGGTAGTAGGCGATGCGCTGCGCGCTCTTGGGGCCGATGCCCGGCAGGCGCCCCAGCTCGTCGAGCAGCCGCTGCAGATCCTGATTACTCGCCATCTCGCGCAGCCTTTAGAACGGCATCCCGGGGATGTTGAGCCCGCCGGTGATGGCGCCCATCTGGCGGTTCGCGAGGTCGCCCACGCCGCGCAGCGCCTCGTTCACGGCGGCGGTGATCATGTCCTCGAGCATCTCGACGTCCTCGGGGTCAAGCGCCTCGGGATCGATCTTGAGCGAGGTGATCTGCATCTCGCCGTTCACCGTCACCTTGACCATGCCGCCGCCGGCCGACGCGTCGACCGTCGACTGGGCGATGTTCTCCTGAGCCGCCGCGAGCTGCTCCTGCATCTTGCGGGCCTGCTTCATCATCTGCTGCATATTCATCTGAGCCATGCGGAACTCCCTTGCTTGAGCATGCGATTCGTTGCCGAGACATGGTATCACGAACGCATCGGCCGAGCGCCGCGCGGGCACCCGCCGTGGAGGGCCGGCGCAGGCAGCGCTTCGCGCGATGCATCGGATGGGACGGCAGGGCTACTCCTCGTCGGACTCCGGGAACACGACGCCCTCGCCGAAGATCGTGGAGAGGATGTCCTTGATCTCGTCGTTCGCGGCACCGCCTGCGGTCACGGGGGCGGGGGCGGCTTGCGGCTGCGGTGCGGGAGCGGGCGTCGGGGCGGGCGCGCTCGCGGGGGCGGCGCTCATCGCCGGCGCGGGCGCCGGGGCGCTCACGGGCGCGGCGGGCTCAACAGGCGTCGGAGCCGCGGAAACGAACGTCGAAGCAGCGGGCTCGGCGGGGGCTGCAGGCGCCTCGCCGGGCATGTCGAAGGGCGGCATGTCCTCCTCGGAGAAATCGGAGGCGGCGATGTCGTCGTAGGGCACCACGTCGTCGAGCGGGGCGTCGAGCGGCGCGGCGGGCTCCGCGGGGGCGGGCGCAGGCGCCGGGGCCGCCGGAGCGGCGGGCTGGGGTGCGGGCTGCGGGGCGGGCGCGGGCGCTGCCGGGGCGGCAGGCTGGGGCGCGGGCGCGCCGGCGGGCTCCTCGCCCATCACGTACCGCACGAGGCGCGTGCCGAAGACGGCGACCACCTGGGGCTGCACGATGCTCTGCGTATCCGGTCGACCGAGCATGGTGATGGCGAAATTCGATCCCGCGGGGAAGTTCACCGTGATGGTCTCCCCGTCGTCGGCGACGGCGCGCGAGCTCAGGAGCAGCGAGCCGCGGGAGGGCTGCGCCGCCGTCACGAGGCGCACGACCTCGCTCCACTTGCGCTGGAGCTCGCCGGGGTCGCGCACGGCAGCGGCCGATGGAGCTGCGGGCGCTGGCTCCGCCGCGGCGGGGGCGGCACTGGGCTCAGGCGCCGGAGCGGGCGCAGGCGCGACGGGCGCCGCAGGGGCTACGGGTGCAGCGGGGGCGACGCTCCCCTGCTCCGCCGCGACCGTCTGCGCGGCGGCCTGGGATGCGGACGAGATGGGGGCATGGCGCTCGGGCGCAGGTTCCGGCGCGGGCGGCACCGCCTGCGCGGGCGCGCCCCCGAACGGCGACGGCGCGGCGTGCTCCGGCGCAGCCGCATCCCCGCCGGCGGGCGCCACCGGCGCGCTCGCGGCCCGCGGCTCCTCAGCCGACTTCACCGGCTCGGAAACCGCCGGGGCAGCCGCCGCAGCCGCCACCTTCTCAGCACCCCCCGCCGACTCGGCCGAGTGCTCAGCCGCCGCGTGCGCCGTGCCCGCGCCCACGAGCGCCGCCATGTCCGGAGCGCTCAGCGGGGCCGAGGGGATCCCCCGCGCCACCTGCTTCTCGAGCGCGTCGATGCGCTCGGCGAGCGCCTCGAGCGTCAGGTCGGACTCGGGGCGCGCGAGCCGCGTGAGCGCGATCTCGAGCACGAGGCGCATGTCGGCGGCGGAGCGCATCTCGAGCGCGGCGTCGTCGAGCACGATGAGCACGCGCGACAGCCGGTCGCCGCTGCCGAACAGCCCCGCCTCCTCCGCGAGCGCCGCCGCCTCCTCGGGCGTGCCCTCGATGAGCTCGGGGCGCGCGCCGGCCACGTAGACCATGTACACGTCGCGGACGTGCGCCACGAGGTCGCGCGTGAGCTCCATGAGATCCTCGCCGGCATCGACCTGCTCCTTCACGAGCGCGAAAAGGGTCGCGACGTCGCGCGAGGCGAGCGCGTGGCTGAAGCGCGAGAGCACCGTGCCGGACACCTCGCCCAAAAGCGCCCGCGCGTCGGCCGAGCGCACCGCGCCGTTGCCGAACACCGAGAGCTGCTCGAGCGTGGAGAGCGCGTCGCGCATGCCACCGCGGGCGTGCTTGGCCACGATCTCGAGGGCGTCGTCGTCGAACGCGAAGCCCTCCTGCTCGCAGATGAAGCGCAACCGCCCCACGATGTCCTCGTTGCCGATGCGATGGAAGTCGAACCGCTGGCAGCGCGAGAGGATCGTCTCGGGGATCTTCTGGGGGTCGGTCGTGCACAGCACGAACACCACGTGCGCGGGCGGCTCCTCGAGGGTCTTGAGCAGCGCGTTGAACGCTGCCGTGGTGAGCATGTGCACCTCGTCGATGATGTAGACCTTGTACGCACCGCGCACGGGGGCGAAGTTCACCGAGCCGATGATCTCCTCGCGCACGTTGTCCACGCCGGTGCGGCTCGCGGCGTCGAGCTCGTAGACGTCCGGGTGCGTGCCCTCGGCGATGGCCTGGCACTCGGGGCACGTGCCGTCCGGCAGGCACCCCGCCGCGCCCTGGGCGCGCGCCCCCTCGGCGCCCTGGCAGAGCAGCGACTTCGCCAGGATGCGCGCCATGGTGGTCTTGCCCGTGCCGCGCGGGCCGCAGAAGAGGTACGCGTGGGACAGGCGCCCCTCGGTCACGGCGTGCTCGAGCGTGGACACGATGTGCTGCTGCCCCACGACGCTCTCGAACGTGAGCGGGCGGTATTTCCTATAGAGCGACTCCATCGAGACCCCTTCTATCCCATCTGCCTGCGTCTGCGCGCCGCGGCGGCGCGATGCCCTAGAGCCCGCGCTCGCGCAGGCGGCGATCGATATCCTTGAGCGTGGCGCGCGTCGCGAAGAGCTGCCGGTACGTGGCCGACTTCACCTTGCCGGCGGCCTTGAGCTCGTCCATGCGCGCCGTGACGTCCGCGAGCTCCGCGCGCGTGCCGGCGGCGAACGCCTCGTACGCGGCGAGCCGGGCGGCGTCCGCGCCTGCGTCGCTGCCCGTGCTGGCTTCGTTCGGCATGTGCGGCGCCCCCTCCTCGCATCGTCTCGGTGCCACCATGATACCCTCTCGCGCGCGGCGCGGGCGGGGCTTCGAAACATGATAAAATCCAGCCTGTCTGGGTTTTATCATGGATTGTATCAACGCACCATAAACGCACCAAGGACGAGCATGCCGCTGTTCTCGCACCACAACCCATCGCGCCGCACCGTCGCGCCCGCGCCGGGGGCGGCCGTCACGCACCGCATGCCCGAGGCGGTTCCCGCGCCCGGCGCCATGGCGTCGTCGCTGCTCAAGCGCTACCGCCCCATCGAGACGCGCGCCACGGGCGGCTTCGGCTCGGTCGAGGTGTGCATGGACACCCGCCTCCAGCGCCGCGTGGCCATCAAGCGCATCCCGCTCGCCGCCGAGCTGAGCACCACGCCCGAGAGCACCCGCGCCGCGGCGCTCGCGGAGGCGCGCACGGCGAGCATGCTCCAGCATCCCAACATCGTCTCGGTCATCGACTTCACCTACGACGCCGAGTACGCCTACCTGGTCATGGAGTACATCGACGGCATGTCGCTCGAGGAGTTCCTCTCCGGCGTGGACGGCAGCTCCCTCACCTACGACGAGTGCGCCGCCATCGCCGACGCCCTCGTCCAGGCGCTCGCCCACGCGCACGAGAACGGCGTGCTCCACCTCGACATCAAGCCCGCCAACGTGCTCATCGACCACAACGGACATGTGAAGCTCACGGATTTCGGCATGGCCACGCTCACGAGCGCCGCGGGCTTCGGCGGCGCACGCGGCGGGACGATCGGCTACATGCCGCCCGAGCAGCTGCGCGGCGAGGTCGTGGACGAGCGGAGCGACATCTTCTCGCTCGCCGCCGTGCTCTACGAGTCGCTCTGCGCCACCGCGCCGTTCCGCGCCGGCACCCCGGCGGATTCCCTCAGGCGCATCGAGAAGGGCGTGATCTACCCCTCGAGCCTGCTCGCTGACATCCCCGAGAACGCCGAGGAGGCGCTGCTCTGCGCCCTCGACCCCGACCCCGCGCAGCGCATGGCGTCGATGCAGGAGTTCGGCGACTGGTTCCTGCCCGGCCTGGGCAGCCCGCGCGAGGGGCGGCGGAGCCTGGCGCGCATCATCGCGCAGCTCACGTCCGACGACACGGAGGATGCGGAACAGGGCGCCGAGGAGGGCGGCCGCCGGCGCGTGTGGGAGCTCGACCCGGCCGAGGGCTACCTGGGCAGCAGGTCGCCCAAGGCGCGCCGGGCGGTGGTGGGCGTCGTGAGCGCGCTCGCCGTCGCCGGCGGGGCCGCCGCGATCCTGGGCGCCATGGGGCTCGAGGCGGGGGCGGTCGCCGTGGCCGCGCTCGCCATGGGAGTGGCGAGCGGCATCGCGCCGCAGATCGGCTCGGCGCTCCTCGCCGCGGGCTTCGTGACGATGCTTCTGAACGCCACCGACCTCCTCGCCGCCCTGCCCGTGGCCATGGGCGTCTGCGCGCTCTTCATCGGCTGGTGGTATGTGTGGGGCCGCACGCTGCCGGCCGCCTCGGCCGCGCTCTCGGCCTGCCTGGCGCTCGACGCGGCGACGGGCGATCCCGTCGTGCTCGCCGGCGCGGCGGCCGCCTTCGCGGGATACTTCCTCCCGCCCGTGCCGGCGGCGGCGACGCTCGCCCTCGGCGTGCCCTTCGCGCAGCTGCTCATCTCCGCCACGCGCGCGGGCGGCACCCTCGCGGTCGACACGGCGGCGCGCGTGCTCGCGCGGCCCGAGGTCGCGGCCGGTGCCGTGGTGCTCGCGCTCGCGGCCGCCGCGACGAGCCTCGCGCTCGCCCGCCACGCGCGCAACATGCGGGAATCCCGCGGAAACGCCATGCTCATCGTGGGCGGCACCCTGCCCGGAATTATGGTTGTTTTGCTGCTCTGGCTTGCAAACCCTATGGAAAATGCGCTCGTCGCGACCTACGGAGCGGCCATAGCCATCGGCGCGGGAGCCCTATCCTCTATAATTATCTTCATATGCGTATACTCGTTGGGATATCGAAAAGACATGCCAGAAGGTGATCGACCGTGAACTTCCTGAACATCTTCGAGGACCGCGTGGCGGGGATCTTCGGTGCCGCGCGCGCGCCGTTCTCGTTCAAGAAGCTGGCCAAGCAGGCCGCTCACGAGATGGAGGAGCAGACGCTCGTGGTGAACGGCGCGAACACCGCGCCCGCGCTCTACACGATCCTCATCGCGAACGACGACGACGCCTTCATGGCCCCCTACTACCCGCAGCTCGCACGCGAGGTGAGCTCGCTCGTGAAGGCGCAGGCCGAGAAGAAGCGCTACACGTTCGTGGGCGAGCCGCTCGTGCGGTTCATGATCGACCCCGAGCTCAAGGCCGGCAAGTTCTCCGTCTTCGCCGAGAACGTCGACGCCCAGACCCTCGCGCGCCTCTATGAGGAGGAGCGCGCCTACCAGCAGAGCCTCGCGCAGAACTTCCCGGCCTCGGCCGCCGCGCGCAGCCAGCAGGCGCCCATGCCGCGCCAGCAGACCCCGCAGCCCCGCCCCGCGGCGGCTGTCGAGAGCCCCGTGCGGCAGGCAAGCCTCGCGCAGACGCCGAGCCCCGCCGCCGGCGGCTACGCCTCCGCGGCCGCAGCGGGCGCGGGCATGGCGGGTGCCGCCGCAGCCGGTGCCGCCGCGGGTGCCGGCGCCGTGGCCGCGGCCCGCAGCGCCGCCCCCAGCCCGCTCGCCTCCGTCCCCGACGTCCCGGCCGTCGAGGAGGCGCCCATCCCCGTACCCAAGACCGTCACGCGCGAGGCACTCGCCGGCATGGGCGGTGCCGCCGCGACCGGTGGCGCCCTCGGTGCCGCGAGCATCGCCGGCAACCTCGCGAGCGGGCGCGCCGCGGCCCCGGCGTCGGCGCAGCTCGTCGACGTCGTGACCGGCGAGACCCACCCCGTCACCGCGCCGGCGTGCATCATCGGGCGCGAGCGCGCGGCCGCCAACATCGTGCTGCGCGACCCCAACGTCTCGCGCCGCCACGCGCAGATCACGCTCGCGGGCACCGAGTGGTCCATCGAGGACCTCAACTCCACGAACGGCACGCTCGTGAACAACCGCCGCATCACCCGCTGCCCGCTGCGCAACGGTGACGTGCTCACCTTCGGTCTCAGCACGTTCGAGTTCAGGAGCTGAGGCCCATGATCGACGTCATCCTCTTCATCGGGCGCATCGTCCTCGTCGTCCTGCTCTACATCTTCCTGTTCGCCGTCATGAAGACCGGCGTGGGCCTCGTGCGCGGCCAGCGCCGCGACTCCGCCATCTGGACGATCGACGTCGACAAGGGCCCGCGCGGCATCCGCGGCATCCACGTGGACATGCTCGGCCCCGTGATCGTGGGCCGCTCGCCCAGCTCCGACATCTGCATCAACGAGCCGTTCGTCTCGGCGAGCCACGCGCGCTTCTCGCTCCAGGGCCCCGCCCTCGTCATCGAGGACCTCAACTCGCTCAACGGCACGCTCGTGAACGGCCGCCAGCTCCTGGAGCCCGCGACCCTGCGCGAGGGCGACGAGGTGCAGATCGGTGACGTCGTGATGAAGGTGAGCCGCCGATGACGTCCGGGGAGCGCACATTCCCTTCCGAGCCGGCGCCCCAGCCGACGAACGCGCCAATCGGCGCGGCGACGCCCGCGCTCGACCCGATGGCCCCCGCCGAGGCCGACGCCCCGCTCGATGCGGCGCCCGCGGCGATCGGCGCGCATGCGGCCCCGGCGCCCGCCGCCGACCCCGAGCCCGCGCATGCCGCGCCCGCGCCCGCGGCCGAGCCCGTCGCGGCGCCGGCACCCGCCCCGGAGCCCGACCCCGAGCAGACGGCCGGGCCCGCGCGCCCCGACACCACGGCCGAGATCGACGTCGCCGCCGTGGAGCGCAAGCTCACCGACCCCGGCTCCACGCAGAGCTTCCCCGCGGTCACGGAGGAGCGCATCGATACCGATTCCACCTACGACGCCGGCACGAGCACCTCGCTCATGTGGGGCGCCCGCTCCGACGTGGGCTGTGTGCGCACGCACAACGAGGACTCCTACCTCGTGCAGTCGCCGCTGTTCTGCGTGTGCGACGGCATGGGCGGCCACGCCGCCGGCGAGGTGGCATCCTCGCTCGCGGTCGAGACCATCGCGCGCCTCGCGCCGCATGAGGCCGATCCCGCCCGCCTCGCAGCTGCCGTCGAGGCCGCCAACGCCGCCATCATCGAGGCGGCGGAGAACGGGCTCGGCAAGCCCGGCATGGGCTGCACGGCGACGGTCGCCTACATCGAGGGCACGTCGCTCGCCATCGCGCACGTGGGCGACTCGCGCGCCTACCTGCTGCACGAGGGCACGCTCATCCGCGTCACCCACGACCACTCCTATGTGGAGGAGCTCGTCGACGCCGGCGAGATCACGGCCGACGAGGCGCGCGTGCACCCCAACCGCTCCGTCATCACCCGCGCGCTCGGCTCCGACCCCGCCATGTACGCGGACCACTTCCAGCTCAACATCGAGGAGGGCGACCGCCTCATCCTGTGCTCCGACGGCCTCTCGAGCATGGTGCCCGACGCCGACATCGAGGCCATCGCCATGCAGTCCCCCACCGCGCAGCTGTGCGTCGACAACCTCGTCGACGCCGCGCTCGCCGCGGGCGGCGGCGACAACGTGACCGTCGTGGTGGCCGACGTGGTCGACGACGGCCGCATGCGCGACCTCATCCGCCGGCGGCGCCGCAACATCCTCATCGCGCTCGCGGGCATCATCTTCGCGCTCGCCGCGGCCCTGGCCGTCGGCGCGTACGTCGTTTCCAGCTCGCTGTTCCTCGGCGTGCACAACGGGCATGTGGCCATCTACACCGGCGTGCCGGAGTCCATCCTGGGCATCGACCTCTACCGCCTGTACGACGAGACCGCCATCCAGATCGATGACCTGCCCGAGGACACGCAGAACCGCCTGAACGAGGGCATCGGCCAGGCGAGCATGGACGAGGCGCGCGCGACGCTCTCGCAGTACCGCACGCAGATCGATGCCGATAGGACGAGGGCGGCCCAGAACGCCGCCGCCATCGAGGGCAGCTCCACCGACGCCGACGATGCCGCCGGCGCCGAAGCGGCCGGAACCCCGGGAGGTGAGGCGTGATGGGAAGCCGTCGCAACACCGAGCTCATGCTGTTGATCGGGGGCGCGTTCCCCGTCACCCTGCTCTACGCGCTCTATGTGGTCACCACCGGCACCGCGCTCACGTTCAGCACGCTCGCCGTGCCGCTCGGCCTGTTCGCCGCCTTCGCCGCCGCGCACATCGGCGTGCGCTTCCTGGCGCCCGGCGCGGACCCGGCCATCCTGCCGATCGTCTTCGTGCTCTCGGGCATCGGCATCACCTTCGTCTCGCGGCTCGCGCCGTCGTCGGCCATCAACCAGATCATCTACCTCTTCGTGGGCATCGCGCTCATGATCGGCACGCTCGCCCTCGTGAAGAACCTCGACGTGGTGAAGCGCTATAAGTACACGCTCGGCCTCGCGGGCATCGTGCTGCTGCTCCTGCCCATGTTCATCGGCACGGACCGTTACGGCTCCAAGCTCTGGATCGAGATCGGCTCCTTCACCATCCAGCCCGGCGAGTTCGCCAAGGTGGCCATCGTGCTCTTCCTCGCAGGCTACCTCTCGGAGAACCGCGAGCTGCTCTCCATCGCCAACCACAACATCCTGGGCTTCAAGATCCCGCGCCTGCGCCTGCTCGCGCCGCTCTTCGTGGTGTGGGGCGTGTGCCTGGCCATCGTCGCCTTCGAGCGCGACCTGGGCTCGGCGCTGCTCTTCTACACGCTCTTCCTCATCATGCTCTACGTGGCCACGGGGCGCATCTCCTACGTCATCATCGGCATCGTGCTCCTGTTCATCGGCGGCTTCGGCATGTACCAGCTCATGGGGCACGTGCGCACGCGCTTCGCTATCTGGCTCGACCCCTTCGCCGACGCGCAGGGCGGCGGCTACCAGCTCGTGCAGTCGCTCTACTCGCTCGCCGACGGCGGCCTCGTGGGCACGGGCATCGGCCGCGGCATGCCCGACTACATCCCCGTCGTGGCCTCGGACTTCATCTTCTCGGCCATCGGCGAGGAGCTCGGCCTGCTCGGCGCCACCGCCGTGCTCATGCTCTTCATGCTCTTCGCCGTGCGCGGCCTCACCACCGCGGCGCGCGCCAAGAGCGACCTCGCCGCGTTCTCGGCCGCCGGCCTCACCGCCGCCATCTCGTTCCAGGCCTTCCTCATCGTGGGCGGCGTGACGCGGCTCATCCCGCTCACGGGCGTGACGCTGCCGTTCATGAGCCAGGGCGGCTCGTCGCTCCTGGCGAGCTTCATCATCGTCGGCCTGCTCATGCGCGCGGGCGACGAGGCCACCGGCCGCGAGACGGAGCTCACGGGCACGGGCATCATGGCCGCCATCCCCGCCATGGGCTCGCGCGGGGCGGAGGCCGTCGCCGACGGCCTCATGAGCAGCGTGGGCACGCGCATCTTCCACGGCGCGCGCAAGGACGGCGGCGCGTCCGGCCGGGCTGGGCGCACCGGTGCCACCGGCGGCTCCGGCAGCATCGGCGGCTCGCACGCGCGCCCCGGCTCGCGCCTGCGCCGGCGCCTGCTCGACACGCCCGAATCCGGCGTGCTCGGCCGCGTCGCGCTCGCCAAGCGCCTCACCCGCACCGTGTTCCTGTTCACCGCGCTCTTCGCGGTGCTCATCGGCAACCTCACCTACATCCAGGTCATCAAGGCCGACGAGTACCAGAGCATGCCCTCGAACAACCACACCATCATGCGCCAGGCCTACATCCAGCGCGGGTCCATCATCACCTCGGACGGGCTCACGCTCGCCGAGTCCGTGCGCCAGGACGACGGCACGTACGTGCGCTCCTACCCCAACGGCAACATGGCCGCGCACACGGTGGGCTACTACTCCACGCAGTACGGCTCCTCCGGCGTGGAGAGCACCATGAACGACACGCTCACCGGCTCGAAGGACTACTCGAGCTGGGAGAACGCCATCCTGTCGCTCGCGGGCGTGGCGCAGCCCGGCAACTCCGTCGTGCTCACCATCGACTCGCGCATCCAGGCCGCGGCCGAGCAGGCGCTCGCGGGCCGCACGGGCGCCATCGTGGTGCTCGACCCGCGCTCCGGCGCCGTGCTGGCCATGGCGAGCGCGCCGTCCTTCGACAACACCGACATCGACGCCGTGCGCGAGTCCGGCAGCGAGGGCACGGGCGAGTACAACCGCGCCACCCAGGCGCTCTACACCCCGGGCTCCACGTTCAAGGTCATCACGCTCGCCACGGCGCTCGAGACCGGCACCGCCACCCTCGACACCCAGATCGACGCCCCCGGCGAGATCGAGATCGGCGGCGCGAGCGTCACGAACATCGGCGGCACGAACTGGGGCACCATCAGCCTCGAGCGCGCCTTCGAGGTCTCCGCGAACACCGCGTTCGCCCAGATGGCCGTCGAGAGCGGGGCGGACAGCCTCGTGCAGTACGCGCGCGCCTTCGGCTACGGGCAGTCGCTCGGCCAGGACTTCTCCACCACCCCGTCCATCATGCCCGACCCGAGCGAGATGACGGAGTGGGAGACCGCGTGGGCGGGCGCCGGCCAGCCCGTCGGCCAGGGACACACCCCCGGCCCGCAGACCACCTGCATGCAGAACGCCGTGATGGCCGCCGCCATCGCCAACGACGGCATCGTCATGAACCCCTACGTGGTGGGCCAGGTGCTCGCGCCGGACGGCACGGTGGTGAGCACCACGCAGCCGCGCTCGCTCGGCCAGGCCGTGAGCGCCAGCACCGCCGCGCAGGTCGGCCAGGCGATGCTCGGCGTCGTGCAGGGCGGCACCGGCAGCGCCGCGCAGGTGTCCGGCGTCCAGGTGGCCGGCAAGACCGGTACGGCCGAGGCCACCTCGTCCCAGGTGAACTCCACGTTCGTGGGCTTCGCCCCCTATGATAACCCGACGGTCGCCATCTCGGTGGTGATCGAGGATTATTCCAGCGACGGCGGCTCGGCCGCCGAGGTGGCGGGCAAGGTGCTCGCCGCCGCCCTCGCGGCGCAGGGGTCGTGACGCGCCCGTTCCCTATTCCCAGGTTCACTCGTACGATGCAAGGTTTGTGAGGAGTAACGATGCAACAGCAGGTCCTCGGGGGAAGGTACCTCATCAAGGACAAGGTCGGCTCGGGCGGCATGGCCACCGTGTACCGCGCGCAGGACCAGGTGCTCGACCGCACCGTGGCCATCAAGATCATGCTGCCGCAGTACGCGGCCGACGCCACGTTCGCCGCGCGCTTCAAGCAGGAGGCGCAGGCGGCGGCCGGCCTCCAGAGCCCCTACATCGTGGGCATCTACGACTGGGGCAAGGACGGCGACACGTACTACATCGTCATGGAGTACCTGCGCGGCACGGACCTCAAGAGCGGCATCCGCAGCCACGGGGCGCTCGACCCCAAGAAGGTCGCGCAGATCGGCTCGCAGATCTGCGGCGCGCTCTCCGTCGCCCATAAGCACGAGATCATCCACCGCGACATCAAGCCGCAGAACATCATGGTGCTGCCCGACGGCAACATCAAGGTCATGGACTTCGGCATCGCGCGCGCCAAGAACAGCCACCTCACGCAGGACAACAACGTCCTGGGCACCGCGCACTACGTGAGCCCCGAGCAGGCGCGCGGCCAGGAGCTCGGCCCTACGTCCGACATCTACTCGCTCGGCGTGGTGATGTACGAGTGCGCCACCGGCCAGGTGCCCTTCGACGGCGAGGACGCCATCTCCGTCGCGGTGAAGCAGATGAACGAGCTGCCCGTTCCCCCCTCGCAGCTCAATCCCGCCATCGATGCGAACCTCGAGCGCATCATCCTGCGCTGCATGGAGAAGGACCCCGCGAACCGCTTCCAGTCGGCCGACGAGCTGCGCCAGGCGCTCAACGCCTACCTCGCCGGCAGGCAGGTGGACGTCCCGGAGCCCACGCGCGTGCTCGCGGCCGGCGCCATCGGCGGCGTGGGCGGCGCGGGCGCGACCGAGACGCGCGTCATGACGGACAAGACGCAGGCCATGGCGCGCCCGGCCGACCTGGGCGCCACCACGGTGCGCGGCGGCGCGGGCGGGCGTTCGAGCGTGTCCGGCGGCCAGGGCTCGTACGAGCCCGAGCCCAAGCGCGGGCGCGGGGCGAAGATCGCCGCCGCCATCATCGGCGCCATCGCGGTGATCGGCGTCATCGCGTTCATCGCCATGAACGCCCTCGGCGCGGGCGGCGAGGAGTTCCCCGCCCCCAACCTGCTGGGCATGACGCAGCAGCAGGCCGAGGACGAGCTCGAGAAATACGGCCTCGAGCTGGGTAACATCGACCCCGGCTACAGCGACGACTACGAGGTCGGCGAGATCATGGACCAGACGCCGGGCGAGGGCCGCTCCGTGCACAAGGGCGATAAGATCGACATCACCATCGTGCGCGGCCCGGAGACCAAGACCACGACCGTGCCGAGCCTGAGCGGGTGCACGCAGGAGGAGGCCGAGCAGCTGCTCAAGGAGGCCGGGCTCACCGGGCATCCCGTCACCGAGGCGAACGACGCCGAGGAGGGCAAGGTCTTCGACCAGAACCCCGCCGCCGGCGAGGAGGTCGACGAGGGATCGACGGTGACGTACAAGGTCTCCACGGGGCCGGACGCCGAGAACATCCCGGGCGTCGTGGGCTACACCGAGGCCGAGGCCACGAACATGCTGTCCGAGGCAGGCTTCTCGGTGAACCCCGTCTCCGGCGGGTACAGCAGCCGCTATGCAGCCGGCTACGTCATGAGCCAGGATCCCACCGGCCAGGCGAAGCCCGGCAGCACCGTGACGATCTACATCTCCGAGGGCCCCGAGCCCGAACCGGAACCCGAGCCGGATACCCCGGATTCGCCCACGTCGCCGACCTCACCCGAGTCCCCGACGACCGGCGAGGGCGAAGAGACGAGCTAGCGCCGGCCGCGCTGCTCAATCCAGCCGGCAGCAGATGGCGCACGCGATGCGCGCACGAACGGCGGGCACCCCGACGAAGGGGTGCCCGCCGTTTTCATTGCCTGGCGCGGGGCGCGCTGGGACGCGCTGAGGAGGGTGCGGGCGCGCCCTCACCCTTCGCGCGCGACGCGCATGACCACGAACCAGCGCTCGCCGCTCCAGCCCGCCGCATCCTTGTAGAGGCTCGTCATATGCTCGCCGATCTGGATGGCGTACACCCAGCCGCCTTGGAGGCGCTTCTTCGACGTTACGCGAGTTACCTCGAACGCGCGTCCGTCGGGCAGCACGATGGCGCGAGACAACTCGGTGCCGTCGGCGCTCACGCGGACGACGATGTCGACATATGTCCGAATCCCCCTCGGTGGCAACGCTGGCCCCTTCTCCGTATGACTATCGAACGCTTGTTCTTATCATACGAGGCCATGGGGACAATACTCGAAGCCCGGTGTTGCGGGTTTCCGGCGCGGATTTTCCGGAACGTTTTGCGACCCCCCGCCGAAACGAAAACAAGCCAGAGGCAACCACGACCTCTGGCCTGCGAAAATGCTATGGTGCCCCCGGTGCGATTCGAACGCACGGCACCCGCTTTAGGAGAGCGGTGCTCTATCCCCTGAGCTACGGAGGCACGTCCCCTCATTCTAGCAGAACGGCGCAGCCGCGATAGCGAGGCGGGGCGCCACGCCCCGTATAGGGCGCAACATAGGGCGCAAGCACCCACGCACACGCCACCGAACGGTGCACGCCCTTCCGAATCGGCGCCTTCCCGAACCCTCCGGAACCACTCCGCGCACAAACGGCGCGAAACGAACGGTTTATCCGGCACCCCGGAAGTAGCGAGGTGCTGCGCGCCAACAAACCTGCAGGTAGCGAGCTTGCGGTTTCGCCGGCTACTCGGACACCCCCGCATAAACCGTTCGTTTCGCGCCGTTTGTGCACGCCATCCTTCCGAACGCCCCTTCGAACGCCGCGCACCCGGCCTCCGCGAGCCCGAAACCGCCCGCCGTGCCGCCTACGCGACCTCGACCACGCCGCCTTCGCGCACGGTGATCGTCATGCCGTCCTGCACATATGCCAGGAACTCCTCGCCGAGCGAATCCACCACCGGCATGGACACGTCGTCCAGCCACACGTCCGCGAGCACCGCGCCCGCGGCCGCGAGCGAATCGATGGGCTCGGAGAACAGCATGCACGCGGGCTGCCGCTTCATGGCGCACGCGCAGTACAGCACGAGCCCGCCCGTCGTGGAGCCGATCGTCTGCGGCAGGCACAGCGCGCGCCCGGCCATCTGCTTACCGTACAGATCCGGGTTGTTCTGGTCGCCGCACGTCGCCTTCTTGTCGCCGAACTGCAGCGCCTTCTGGAACGACGCCAGCGTGTTCAGCCCGCCATGGCTCACCACGGCCTCGGCGCTCGTCTCGCCCGGGGAAATCACGCGTCCCTTGAACTCCCGCATCAGCGATCGCCTCCCTTCGCGTCGGACTCAGAGCCATCGTGCTTCGCCACCGATGCCGCCACCGCAGCGCCGTCCGCGCAGCCGGTGATCTGCTCCAGGATCTCGTCGTCGGTGTAATAGCGCGCCGTCGTGTACGTGCGCAGCTTGTTGCTCGACGTGATGACCGGCATGCTGCCGCACAACGGGTTGTTCATGTACATGAGCGGGCAGATGTAGGACACGATCACGCCCGTCGCGGCGAGGCGCGCCGCATACGGCGTCTCGTTGAAGCGCTCGACCACCGCAGGCGCCGCCGTGAAGACGGTCGGTACCACCACGCGCTCGCGCCCCGAGACGGCGAGCCCGGCCTCGATCTTATCCGTCCAGGCCTTGAGCTGGTTCAGGCTCATGTGCGGGCAGCCCATGAAGCAGAGCTTGGGTGCGGCGTCGCGCTTCTTCCACACGATGGGGTAGCTGTCGTACACGCGCTGGAGCTCAGCGTCGTCGATCACGTAGGTCTGCGCACCCTCGCGCACGAGGCTGCGCCCGTCGCGCACCGCCTCGGGCGTGATGCCCTCCACGTGGTAGAGGCCCACGGCGCCGTTCGAGGCCGTCGCCGCGCCGAAGTCCTTGAGGTAGTCGCGCGCGTCGTCGTCGAGCTCGCCGAGCCAGCGGTCGAGCCCCACGATATAGGGCACGTCCTCCATGACCTTCATGCCGATGGCCGAGCCCAGGAGCTGCGCCTCGGGCTTCTTGGTGGTGCGGATCTCCACGACCCAGTCCGCGCGGCGCCCGTCATCGGTGAGCAGGCCGAAGTATGGCACGAAGCCCACCACGGAGCCCATGAGGTCGATGATGCCGGAGTTGCGGTTGCACCGCGCGCCCAGCACGGAGTTCGCGTACACCACGGCCGACGACTCGGACCAGCTGAGCACCTCGCCGAGCGCCGGCGTGTTGCCCACCTCGTCCATGTAGCAGGTGCAGGTGAAGGCGTCCTTCTGCATGAGGCCGAGCTTCTGCAGCTGCCCCTCGTAGAAGTCCTGCTTGGAGTACATGAACTTCTTGAACACGAGGTTCTGCAGGAGGTTGCTCGGCACGGCGGGGTCGAGCGGGCGCGGGTCGGCCGAGAACTGCTGCTTCGAGACCGCGCCGGCGCGGATGAGCTGGTCCATGAGGTCGTAGACCGGCGTGAGCGCCTTCAGGCCGAACGATGTGACGAGGTGGTTGTACGTGCTCGTCACGGGCACCATCTTCGTGGCGCCGAAGATCTCGCCGTAGCGCACGAGGGTCTCCATCACGCGGGCGAGCGTGTCGCCGTACACGCCCTCGAGGATCGCCTCCTGTTCCGCGGTGAGCTGCATGGTGTGCTGCATGGGGCTCCTTTCTGGTCGATGCTCCCGGGTGGAAGCGGGGGTGAACAGCAAGCGGCCCGGGCTCTGCGCGAACCCGGGCCGCCGCCTGAGCTAGATGCGCATCGCGGCCTCGTAGGCGCTCCAGATGACGGTGCGGAGGTTGCCCACCTGGGCGCAGTCGCCCACGAGCTGCACGTTCTTACCGCGCGGCGCGAGCGGGGCGCTCACGTAGCCCACCGAGCCGATCACCGAATCGCACGGCACCTCGAACGTGGCGCCGTCCTTGCCGCGGCACACGACCGAGCCGTCGCGCACCTCGGCGAGCGTCGTCTCGAGGTAGACCGGCACCTTGTGCAAGGCGAACCATTCGCGCAGGTAGGAGCTGTTCGCCAGGCACACGCCCTTCTGGGCGATGAGGTCGTCCTTCATCTCCACGATGATGGGCTTCTTGCCCTCGAGCGCGAGCTCGTAGGCGATCTCGCAGCCCGTGAGGCCGCCGCCGATGACCGCGACCGTCTCGCCCACCGGCGTGCCGGTGAGGTAGTCGCACGCCTCGATCATGCGCTCGAAGCCCGGCACGCTCCGCATGACGCGCGGCACCGCGCCCGTCGCCACGATGACCGGCTCGCCGCCGAACTCCTCGACGCTCTTGACCTCGTCGTTCAGGTGCACCTCGATGCCGAGCTCCTCCATCTGCCGGCGATACCAGGCCAGCAGGTCGCGGAGCTTGCCCTTGTACGACTCGGCGCTCGCCGCGATGAACGTGCCGCCGAGCTCGCCCGCGCGCTCGTGGATGACCGGCTTGTGGCCGCGCAGCTTGAGCACGCGCGCCGCCTCCATGCCGCCGATGCCGCCGCCCACGATATGCACCGTGCGCGGGGTCGTCGCGGGCTTGATGTGGTGCTTGTCCCACTGCATGGTCTCCGCGTTCACGGCGCAGCGCGACAGGTGCAGGCTATCGGCCAGGTCCTGGTCGTTCGCGACGCCCTTGTAGTGCGCCATGTTGAAGCAGCCGTTATGGCACAGAATGCACGGGCGGATGTCCTCCGGGCGATCCTCGATGAGCTTGGTGACCCACTCCTGGTCGGCCAGGAACTGGCGCGCGAAGCCGGCGCCGTCGAGCTTGCCCTCCTTGATGGCCTCCGCCGCAACGAAGGGGTCGAGCCTGCCGGCCGCCACCACGGGGATGTCGACGAACTGCTTGATGTGCTCCACGTCCTCGAGGTTGCAGTTCTCGGGCATGTAGATGGGTGGATGCGCCCAGTACCAGGCGTCGTAGGTGCCGTTGTCGCAGTTGAGCATCGCGTAGCCCGCGTCTTGCAGGTAGCGCGCGGCGCGCTCGGACTCCTCCATGTCGCGGCCGACCTCGGTGTACTCCTCGCCCGGCAGCGCGCCCTCGCGGAAGCCCTTCGTCTTGGACACCACGCTGTAGCGCAGCGACACCGGGAAGTCGTCGCCGCAGGCCGCATGGATGGCCTGGACGATCTCGACCGCGAAGCGGTAGCGGTTCTCGAACGAGCCGCCGTACTCGTCGGTGCGGTGGTTCACGTACGGCAGGGTGAACTGGTCGAGCAGGTAGCCCTCGTGCACGGCGTGCACCTCGACGCCGTCGACGCCGGCCTCCTTGAGCAGGCGCGCGGACTCGGCGAACGCCTCCACGAACTCGTGGATCTCGGGCACGGTCATCTCGCGCGACGGCACGTGGTCGGACCAGCGGTTGGGCGCGGGGCTCGCCGAGGCGCAGATCTTCTCGAGGTCCATGACCGGCTTGGAGAGCTTGCGCAGCACGGGGTTCACGTAGAGCTGCTCCATCATGTCGCTGATGGTGAACGACCGACCGAACCCGGCGGTGAGCTGCACGAAGAGCTTCGCGCCGGTCTTGTGGAGCTCGGGCACCCACTTCGCGAGGTCGCGGTACATCTTCTTGTTCTTGTGGAGCCACTGGCCGAACATGGGGTTGTAGACGGGCTGGCACCCCGGCAGCACGAGGCCGACGTTGTTCTTCGCGACCTCCATGATGAAGCGCGCGCCCACCTTGTCGAAGTGGTTCTTCTCCATCCAGCCGAAGAGGTCCGTGCCGCCCATCGACGTGAGCACGATGCGGTTCTTGATCTCGCAGGAACCGATCTTCCAGGGCGTGAACAGGGGCTCGAGTTTTGAATCCACGGGGATCCTCCTTACCGCAGCATGGGGGCCGGAACGGAGCGTGCGGCCCGCCGATACTTCCGACATGCACCCCATTATAGGCACGCCGGGCGCGCAGGGGCGCCCCGCCCGTTAATCGACAATTATAGCTATTTCGTCAATTTATATATTGACGGATTGTCAACGCTAACGCACTCTATGCTTATCCGTGCATAGCCTCTCGAGAGCGGAGCCGACCATGACCGAATCGATGAAGCGCACGCGCGCCGCGCGCCATTCCTACGATGCCCGCCGCGAGGAGATTCTCCAGGCCGTCATCGACGTCTGCGCGCAGGAAGGGATCGGCAAACTCTCGGTCTCGAGCGTCTCGAAGCGCGTCGGTTGCACGCGCTCGCTCTTCTACCACTACTTCCCCAACAAGGAGGATGCGCTCAACGCGGCCCTCGACTATACCATCGATGCGTTCATCGACCGGCTGCGCACCTGGAACGAGCACCGCGTCTTCGGCGACATCGAGGGCGCGCTCGACAGCATCTCCGCGCTGCTCAAGGAGCTCGTGCTCGAGATGCCGGGCATCTCCGGCTCCATCACGGTGGGCGGCGACGCCGTGCTCTACACCGCGTTCGTGAACCGCGTGGCCGAGCGCTGCGCCCGCTACATGTGCGAGTCGACCGTCGTCGATTTCGCACAGCACCACGAGGTGCTCATCGACAACGTCTTCGAGACGTTCTACGTGCTCATCAGCGGGCTCATCCTGTACATCCGCTCGCACCGGGACGTGCCCGTGGAGGTCATCAAGGAGATCATCGCCTGCACCCTGCACATCGAGGGCTACACCGAGAAGTACAAGGATCGCCGGCCGGAGCGGTAGGCGCAGCGGAACGGGCGATTTGCGGCCGATGTGCGGTGCGACGCGAGGCGCGGGCGCGTGAAATCGCCCTTCCCGAACACAAAATGGGCGAAACGAACGGTTTATAGGGGGTACGCCAAGTAGCCGGCAATGAGGCAACTTCGCTACCTGCGGTTCTGTTGGCGCGGAACCCCTTGCTACTTCCGGGGGTGCCGATAAAACGTTCGTTTCGCGTCGTTTGGGTTCGCAACCCGCCGAAAACGCCCTCCGCAGCGGCTCCCGCAGCCGATCAATCCCACGGGTCGCGCTCGAATAGCGGCTCCGGCTCGGGGCGGCGATCGGAATAGGGGTCGTAGCCGTCATCGTCCTCGTTCTCCGCGCGGATGAAGGGGTCGCGCGGGGCGGGAGCGGCAGAGCCTTGCCGCGCGTGCGAGGATTCCCCCACATGATCCGGGGTGCCCGTACCTTCGCGCGTATCCAACTGCTTCTGCGCAGACATAGAGCCTCCTTGTTGCGATCGCATCATAACGAACCCTAGGGTAGCGCATCCCGCGGAAACGCGACGGGGCGGCCCGGCTGCTCGCCAGACCGCCCCGCGGTATCAATCACTCCCGTGCGCGCACGCTGCACGCACGAACCCTGGACGCCCTACTCCTCGGGCACCTCGTACTCCGGCTGCGGCTCGGAGGTCGAGACGAAGAACGTGCCGTCCATGTCCACGTCGACCGTCACGTCGTCGCCCTCGCGCACGCGACCGTCGATGATGGCGCGCGCGACGCAGTCCACGACCTCGTTCTGGATGAGGCGCTTGAGCGGACGCGCACCGTACACCGGGTCGAGGCCGCCCACCGCGAGCATCTGCTTTGCCGCGGGCGTGATCTCGAGCGTGATGCGCTGCTTGGCGAGGCGCTCGCGCACATGCGCCAGCTGGATGTCCACGATCTGCTCGATCTGCTCCATGCCGAGCGGATGGAAGACCACGATGTCGTCGATACGGTTCAGGAACTCCGGCCGGAACGTCTGGCGCATGGCCTCGCTCACGGCCTCCTTGAGCTTCTCCTCGTCCTTGCCGGCGTACTCGGCGATGGCCTGGCTGCCCACGTTCGACGTCATGATGATGATCGTGTTCTTGAAGCTCACCTGGCGGCCCTGGCCGTCCGTGAGGCGCCCGTCATCGAGCACCTGCAGCAGCACGTTGAACACATCCGGGTGCGCCTTCTCCATCTCGTCGAGCAGGATGACGCAGTACGGGTGCCGACGCACGGCCTCGGTGAGCTGGCCGCCCTCATCGTAGCCCACGTATCCCGGAGGCGCGCCGATAAGCCGCTGGACGCTGAACTTCTCCATGTACTCGGACATGTCGATGCGCACGAGCGCGCGCTCGTCGTCGAACAGGCACTCGGCGAGCGCCTTGGCCAGCTCGGTCTTGCCCACGCCCGTGGGGCCCAGGAAGAAGAAGCTGCCGATGGGCTGGTCCGGGTCGGAGAGCCCCGCCCTGCTGCGGCGCACGGCGGCCGCGACGGCGCGCACGGCCTCGTCCTGGCCGATGACGCGCTTGTGCAGCTCGTCCTCGAGGCCCTGCAGCTTCTCGAGCTCGCCTTGCATCATCTTCGACACGGGCACGCCCGTCCACGCGCTCACGACCTCGGCGATCTCGTCGGAGGTCACCTGCTCGTTCAGGCCGCCGCCCTTGTCCTTCTGCGCCTCGACCTCCTCCTCGGCCGCCGACATCTCGCGCTCGAGGCCGGGGATCACCGAGTAGCGCAGCTCACTCGCGCGGGCGAGGTCGCCGTTGCGCGTGGCGCGCTCCTCCTCGCTGCGAGCCTCGTCCAGCTCGCCCTTGAGCTCCTGCACGCGGTCGATGGCGTTCTTCTGGTTGAGCCAGCCGGCCTTCTGCACGTCGAGGCGCTCCTGGACGTCGGCCATCTCCTGGCGCAGCGCTTCCAGGCGCTCGCGGCTCGCGTCGTCGGACTCCTTCATGAGCGCCTGCTCCTCGATCTGCATCTGCGTGAGCTGGCGCTCGGTGGCGTCGATCTCGGCCGGCATGGAGTCGAGCTCCATGCGCAGGCGGCTGGCCGCCTCGTCCACGAGGTCGATGGCCTTGTCGGGCAGGAAGCGGTCGGAGATGTAGCGGTCGGAAAGATCCGCGGCCGCCACGAGCGCGCCGTCGGTGATGTGCACGCCGTGGTAGATCTCGTACTTTTCCTTCAGGCCGCGCAGGATGGAGATGGTGTCCTCCACGCTGGGCTCGCCCACCATGACCGTCTGGAAACGACGCGCGAGGGCGGCGTCCTTCTCGATGTACTTGCGATACTCGTCGAGGGTCGTCGCGCCGATGGCATGCAGCTCGCCGCGGGCGAGCGCCGGCTTCAGGATGTTGCCGGCGTCCATGGAGCCCTCGGTGGCGCCCGCGCCCACGATGGTGTGCAGCTCGTCGATGAACAGGATCACGCGGCCCTCGGACTTCTCGACCTCCTTGAGCACGGCCTTCAAGCGGTCCTCGAACTCGCCGCGGTACTTGGCGCCGGCGACGAGCGCGCTCATGTCGAGCTCGATGAGGTCCTTGTCGCGCAGGGTGCTCGGGACGTCGCCCGCCACGATGCGCTGGGCGATGCCCTCCACGATGGCGGTCTTGCCCACGCCCGGCTCGCCGATGAGCACGGGGTTGTTCTTGGTGCGGCGGCTGAGCACCTGGATGGTGCGGCGGATCTCGTCCGAGCGGCCGATCACCGGGTCGAGCTTGCCGGCGCGCGCGAGGTCGCACACGTTGCGGCCGTACTGCTCGAGCGCCTCGAACTGCATCTTGTCATCTTCCGAGGTCACACGGCTATCGCCGCGGAGCTCCTGGTAGACCTCCTCGACGCGCTCGCGCGTGACGCCGGCGTCGTTGAGCAGGCGGCCGGCATCGCCCTTGTCCTCGGCGAGGGCCATGAGCAGGTGCTCGGTCACCACGAAGTTGTCCTCCATCTTCGCGGCGAGCTTCTCGGCGCGGTCGAGCACGCGGACGAGGTCGTTCGAGAGCCCCATCTGCGTCACGCCGCCCGTCACCTTGGGCGCGCGGTCGATGACCTCCTGCGCGGCGCGCGCGAGCTGCGCCGGGTCCGCGCCGATGCGCTCGACGATCACCGAGATGTTGCGCTCGCCTGCCCCGAGCAGCGCCGCGAGCAGGTGCACGGGCTCGACGGCACCGGCCTGGGCGTCGCTCGCGATGCCGATGGCGGTCTGCAGCGCCTCCTTCGAAGTCATTGCTAGCTTGTCGATCCTCATAGGGAATCCCCTCTCTCGCCCCGCGACGCCTGCCGCGGGCGCGGGCATCGCATGGATGGATGCCCGCCCACCGGGGCGGTCTCGCGAGACGTGCTATTGCCGCTCTACGGAGCGACGTATCTCCTATCGTGCCTATTGTTTCCGCGGGATGGCTTCTCTATACACAAATCTAAGTCTCTATATATAAGATTTTCTAAGTGATAAGGGTATAGATGATACCCTTATGCCGGGTACTGGGTTTTCCCTGCTCATGCCCTGCGATGTATACTTGAAAGACGCGGCAACGCAAACCATAAGGAGGCTGTATGGCCCGACTGAGCGTCGATTACTATTCGCCGTCCCTCATGCGCACCACCACGCTCGACGTGATCCTGCCCATCGACGACCACGGGGCCGCGCTCGCGCTCGACACGCTGCGCCGCAACGACCCCGCGGCCTGGGAGCGCACGCCCTACCTGCCGGAGCAGCCGCCGTTCAAAACGCTGTTCCTGCTCCACGGCATGTCGGGCAACCACCGCGACTTCATCTCGGAGACGCGCATCCGCACCTGGGCGGAGCAGCGCGGGCTCGCCGTCGTCATGCCGTCGGGGTACAACGCGTTCTACCTCGACCATCCGGACGCGCACAACTACTACGGCCGGTTCGTGGGCGAGGAGCTCGTCGAGGTCGCACGGCGCATGTTTCCGCTCTCGCGGCGGCGCGAGGACACCTTCATCGGCGGCATCTCCATGGGCGCCTACGGGGCGCTGCGCAACGGGTTCAAGTACGCCGAGAACTTCGGCTGCATCGTCGCGCTCTCCTCGGCCATGCTCGTCGGCGACTTCAACAGCGTGGTGTCGGACGACCTCTTCTTCCTGAGCCGACCGTTCCTCGAGTCGGTCTTCGGCGACCTCAACGCGGTGGTGGACAGCGACAAGGACCCGCGCCGGCTGGCGGCCGACGTGGTGTACTGCGACCGCCCGCGGCCGCGCGTGTTCATGGCGTGGGGGTCGAGCGATCCGCTCGCCGCGCCCAACCGGGAGCTTGCCACCCGTCTCCGAGATACGGGGATCGACGTCGAGGCGCGCGAGATGCCCGGCGGCCACGACTGGGATTTCTGGAACGTCGCCCTGCCGCAGGCGCTCGACTGGCTCCCGCTCGGGTAAGAATGGGTTGATGGGTTGGTTGGGGACGTGTTCTATCCAACCCATGTGGCTCATTCGGTCGTATTGGCTTCGTCGATTCCATGAACATGGGTTGGATGGAACACGTCCCCAACCAACCCATCCCCAACCTGCTGCAGTCCCGTCCGCCCCGATCGAAGGAGGAACCCATGGCTCTGCTCCGCGCCGATTTCTACTCGAACTACCTCAAGCGCAACGTCATGCTCACCGCCGTGATTCCCGTCGACAAGATGGACGGCGACAAGCGCGCGAAGGGCAGGCGCGGCCCGTACCGCACCGTCTACCTGCTGCACGGCCTCTTCGGCCGCGACGTCGACTGGATCGATAAGACCCACGTGGTCGAGACCGCGGAGGCGCGCGACATCGCGCTCATCATGCCCTCCGGCGCCGACGGCCTCTACCTCAACAAGCCCGAGATCAACGAGTGGCACGGCAAGTTCATCAGCGAGGAGCTCATCGAGGTCACGCGCCACCTGTTCCCGCTCTCGCGCAAGCGCGAGGACACCGCGCTCGCCGGCATCTCCATCGGCGCGTACACCGCCGTGATCAACGGCCTGCTGCGCCCGGACCGCTTCGGCAGCATCATCGCGCTCTCCGGCACGTTCATGCGCGACCGCATCCTCGAGGCCGTCGACTCGCATTCGCCCCGCAAGCGCCGCTACTACGAGCGGTTCTTCGGCGACCTCGACACGGTGATCGGGTCGGAGAAGGACTACGAGGCGCTCGCCGAGCGCTTCCGCGACAACCCCGACCTGCAGAAGCCGCGCTTCTACATCGCGTGCGGCGAGAGCGACAACCTCTGCCAGAGCAACCGCGACTTCGCGGGGCTCCTGCGCGCCAACGGCTTCGACGTGACCTATTGGGAGCCCGAGATCGGCGGGCACGAGTGGCCGTTCTGGAACGCCTGGATCGACTGCGCGCTCGACTGGTTCGCGCCGGGCGAGATGAAGCCCACCACGGCGGGCGGCGACTACACCGCGCTCACGAGCCTGCGCGAGCCGGACAAGCCGATCCCCATGACCGGCGAGAACCCGGATACGCTGTAGCCGGGACGTCATGCGCCGGCGAGGCGGGGCGTTTGGCAGCGGGGCGGGCGTCGTCCCCGTTGGCACGCGCCCCGCTTGCTGTGCGACGGGCTGCGTCGGGCACGTCGGCCGCGTTTTTTCTTCGCGACGCGCTTTTTTTGGCGAGTTTTTTCAGATATGCGCGATGCACGCGTGGCCGAGCAGCCGTTTGGGCGCGGGCGCGATGGGTTGCGACAGCAAAACCCCAGGATTGCGGGAACCGCCCATCCCGAACCAGCGCGCCACGGGGCGTCTGGGCGCGCCCGGAGGTCGCCTCATCGTGCATATCTGAAATTTCTTGCCAAAAAATCGAATCGGGCAATGAAAAACGGGTTCGCCCAGGGGACGAACCCGTTCGATTCCGCCAATCGCGCCGGGAACGGCGGCGCGCAGCCCGCGCGGCGGCCGCACCGCGCCCTCGCCGGGCGCCCCGCGGCGCGCCCCTTACGCGAACTGCGAGTTGTAGAGCTCCGCGTAGGCGCCGCCCGCGGCGAGCAGCTCCTCGTGCGTGCCCTGCTCGATGATCGTGCCGTGATCCATGACCAGGATGAGGTCGGAGTCCACGATGGTCGAGAGCCGGTGCGCGATCACGAAGCTCGTGCGCCCGCTCGTGAGCGCCTCCATCGCCGCGACGATCGCCCGTTCCGTGCGCGTGTCCACGCTCGACGTCGCCTCGTCCAAGATGAGGATCGACGGGTTCGCGAGCAGCACGCGCGCGATGGTGAGCAGCTGCCGCTGGCCCTGGCTGATGTTCTCCGCGTCGTTCGCGAGCTCCGTGTCGTAGCCGTGCGGCATCGTGCGCACGAAGAAGTCCACCTGCGCGGTCTTCGCCGCCTGGACGATCTCGTCGCGCGTCGCGCCGTCGCAGCCGTACGCGATGTTCTCGGCGATGGTGCCCTCGCGCAGCCAGGCGTCCTGCAGCACCATGCCGAAGTTGCGCCGCAGGTCCGCGCGCGTCATGGCGTGCGTGTCCACGCCGTCGAGCGTGATGCGGCCGCCGTCGATCTCGTAGAAGCGCATGAGCAGGTTGATGAGCGTCGTCTTGCCGGCGCCCGTCGCGCCCACGATGGCCACCTTCTGGCCGGGCTCGGCCACGAAGCTCACGTCGCGCATGAGCGGGCGGTCGGGGTCGTAGCCGAAACGCACGTGCTCGAAGGCCACGCGCCCGCGCACCGGCTGCGGCACGCGCGCCGGATGGGCCGGATCGGGCTCGATCTCCGGCTCGTCGAGGATGTCGAAGACGCGCTCCACGGCGGCGAGCGCGCTCTGCAGCTGGTTCATGGTGAGCGAGAACTGCGTGAGCGGCTCGGCGGCGGTGTTCACGTACTGGAAGAACGCCTGCAGCGTGCCGATGGTGAGGCGCCCCGCGATGAGGAAGCCCGTGCCCAGCAGCGCGAGCGCGACCTGCGAGAACCGCACGAGGCAGCGCACCATGGGGGCGGCGGTGTTCGTCATGAAGTCCGTGCGGCGCATGGCATCGGCGAGCTGCTGCGTGGCCTCGCGGATGCGCGCGGCGCTCTCCTGCTCCTGGTTGAACGCGTGGATCACGATGCGCCCGGAGTACGCCTCCTCGACGTGTCCGGTGAGCACGCCCACCGCGCGCTGCTGCCGCGCGGCCAGGATGAGCGTCCGCTTCGCCACGAGACGCGTCATGAGCAGCGCCGCGGCGGCGAAGGCCAGGAAGACCACCGTGAGCACGACGTTGTAGCGCAGCATCATGATGATCGCGCCCACGACCGACCCCACCGCCATGAGCATGGAGAGCAGTCCGCGCTGCAGCACCTCGGAGACCTTGTCGAGGTCGTTCGTCGCGCGGCTCATGATGTCGCCCGGCTTGTTGGCGTCGTAGAACCGCAGCGGCAGCACGTTGAGCTTCTGCGCGATGGCGCGGCGAAGCTTCAGGTTGAGGCGCTCGGCGAAGCTCGCCATCGTGAACGCCTGCAGCGTGTAGAACGCCCAGGCGACCGTCCAGATTCCCAGGAAGATGAGGCACTCGCGCCCGCCGGTGTCCCAGCCGATGCTGAACGTCTCGCCCGCGGCGAAGGCGCGCTGGATGTTCGCCCACAGAAGGTCGATGAGGTGCGCGCTGTACGCCGGCGCGGCGATCTGCGCGATGGTGTAGCACACGATGCTCACGAGCACCACGGCGAAGCGCCAGTGCTCGCCCTTCGACACCGTCCACAGGCGGCGCACCACGCCGAACGCATCGCGCGGCACCTCCGCGTCGGCGTCGGAGGCGTCGGGCGAGCCGGGGGTTCCGGCGGCGTCAGAGCCCTTGGCGGCGTCGATCTCGTCGAGTTGGGCTTGCGCCTGCTCGATGAGCTCCATGGCCTCGACTTCCTCGAGGCTCTTGGTCTCGTTCTCGCGCGGCATGGCTACTCACCTCCCTTCACGGCCGGGGCTTCCGTGGCCGGGGCGCCGCCTTCCGCAGGCGCCGCAGCAGGCGCGTCGGTCGCCGCGGCCGCGGCGTGGACGTCGGCGTGCGCAACCGCAGCGCCGCCCTCGGTCGCAACGGTCACTTCGTCCGCAGCGTTCACCGCGTCCGCCGCGTCCACCTCGTCCGCCTCGAGCTCCACGTCCACGCCCAGCAGCTCCTCGAGCTCCTCCGCGCGCAGCTGGGAGCGGGCGATCTCCTGGTACGCGGCGCACGAGCGCATGAGCTCGCGGTGCGTGCCCAGCCCCTGGATGCAGCCGTCCTTGAGCACGATGATCTGGTCGGCGGAGACGATCGTGTTGATGCGCTGCGCGATGATGAGCACCGCGGCGTGCGCCACCTCGGTCGCGAGCGCGTGGCGCAGCGCGGCGTCGGTCTTGAAGTCGAGCGCGCTGAACGAGTCGTCGAAGATGTAGAGGTCGGCGGGTTTCACCAGGGCGCGCGCGATGGAGAGGCGCTGACGCTGCCCGCCGGAGAAGTTCGTGCCACCCTGCGCGACGCACGTCTCCAGGCCGTCGGGCAGCTCGCGCACGAAGCCGGACTGCGCCACGTCGAGCGCGTGCCACAGCTCCTCGTCCGTGGCGTCGGGCTTGCCGTAGCGCAGGTTCTCGGCGATCGTCCCGCTGAACAGCCAGGCCTTCTGCGGCACGTACGAGATGCGCGTCCGCAGCGCCCGCTGCGTGAGGTCGCGCACGTCGGTGCCACACACCTCCACCGCGCCGTCGCTCACGTCGTGGAAGCGCAGCAGCAGCTTCGCGATGGTCGACTTGCCCGACCCGGTGGGACCGATGATCGCCGTCGTGGTGCCGCGGCGGCAGAAGAAGTTGATGTGGTGCAGCGTGTCCTCGCTCGCGTCCGCGAACCGGAACGACGCGTTGCCGAAGTGCGCGACGATGTCCTGCGCCGGCGTCAGCTCCGTGCCCGGGCCGTCCGCGATGCTCGGCGGGCACTCGATCACCTGGCGGCAGCGCTCGAGGCACACGAGGGCGCGCGGCAGCGTGAGCGCGCAGATCTGCGCCATCATGAGGAAGAACAGGATGAGCATGGCGTATTCCACGCATGCGGAGATGGACGCGATCTGCATGGCGTGTGCGCCCACGCGGTTGCCGCCGAGCCAGATGACGGCGACCTCGGCGAGGTTCATGATGAAGAACGACGAGCAGTCGAACGTCGCGAAGAGCCAGTTCACCTTGATGGCGCTGTCCGCGTAGGCGGAGAAGGCCTCGTCGAGGCTCTTGCGCTCAGCCTCCTCCTTGCCGAAGGCGCGGATGACGCGCGCGCCCGTGATGCTCTCGCGCAGGCGCACGTTCATGCGGTCGATGAAGCGCTGCAGCTTCTGGAAGATGACGGCCGCCTTTTTCACCGTGACCACGGCGATGATCGCCACGACGATGATGAAGCAGGCGAGCATCATGCCCATCTGCTCGTCGATGGACCACGCGAGCGCCACGCCGATCACCGCGGCGAACGGCACGGGCAGCATCATCTGGATGGTCATGGTGATGGCCTGCTGGATCACGTTCACGTCGCCCAGCGTGCGCGTGATCATGGAGCCGGTGCCGAACCGCTCGAAGTCGCCGCCGGAGAACTTGAGCGACGCCTCGTAGACCGCGTTGCGGATGTCGCGCCCCACCTTGGTGGCGAGGTCCGCGCAGAAGTAGTTCGACACGAACGCGCCCGCGCCCGAGAGCACGGCGGCCGTGAGCATGAAGAGCGCCTGGTGGACGATGTAGTCGAAATCGCGCGAGGAGACGCCGATGTTGATCATGTTCGCGAGGATCGTGGGTACGAGCAGCACGCCGAGCAGGTTCACGGCGAGCGCGGCGAGCACGGCGAACGTCTGCAGCTTGTAGGGTTTCAGAAAATGCAGGAGCATCCTCATGGAGCACCGTTCCTTGTTCTCGGTTCCCGCCTCTGGGCTGTTCCGAAGCGGGGGTCTTGAAGCGGGAGTCAGTCTGAGCTTCGAGTGGATCTTCGAGCGACGCGGCTAGGTGTTCGGGGCGTTCGGCGCGCACGTGCTGATCTGCTCCTCGAGCGCGACCGCGTAGCGTTTGACCAGGTGGATGAGGGTGCGGCGCTCATCCGCGTCGAGCGTCTCGAACGCGCGGCGCTCCGCCTCGATGGCGGGCTCGATGCGCTCCCGGGACAGCGCGCGCCCCGCCTCCGTGAGCCGCGCGAGCTTGCTCTTGCGGCTGCCCTCCATGAACGCGAGCTCGACGAGGCCGTTCGCCTGCAGGCTCTTGAGCGCGGAGTTGACGGTCTGCTTGCTGTACGACCACGAGGTCGTGAACCGCGCGAGCGGCAGCTCACCGCCTGCGAGCACGAGGTCGTAAAGCATCCAATACGCGCAATCGGAGAGGCCGCAGCCGCGCGCGTACGCGTGGTAGAGCTTGTCGATCTCGTTGTAGAGCAGGTCGAGCTCGATCGGCGAGCTGCCCAGCCCGTCCGTCGCATCCCGTTCCATCGAAGCATCACCTCCGCGCGCCGTGGATCCCGATTTCGCCGCTAGCTTAGTCCGATTTCGGATTATCGTCAACCTCGAGGCGGCCTCGTTTCCCAAAGTGAGCGAAACGAACGGTTTATCGGCACCCCCGGAAGTAGCAAGGGGTTGCGCGCCAGCGGAACCGCAGGTAGCGAGGCTGCGACTCCACCGGCTACTTTGCCTACCCCCTATAAACCGTTCGTTTCGCTCACTTTGGGAATTGGGGACCCGCACGAGCCGCTCCGCAGGTGCTCGGAGGGCGCCAAAGGCGCACAAATAACGCGGCGGGCACCTCGTTTGAGGCACCCGCCGCGTGAGCACGTCATCGAACGCGAGCGTTAGAGCGACCAGCCCTCCTGGATGGACTCGTAGAACGTCGCATCGGGGAAGAGGTCGTGGATGCTCTTGCCATCGTGCCACGGCAGCTCGATCAGTTCGGACATGGTCGGTACCAGCTCGGAGCAATCCGTGAAGCGACCCTTGTCGTTCAGCTGGGTGCAGTCTTGCACGCGCCAGTATCCATCGGTGTGGGTGATGTAGTATTGGCCATCATCCACGTCCATGAACGCACGCGTCTTCGAGCGCAGGTACCCCAGGAACCCTTCGAAGTCCGTCTCGAGCGCCTCCTCAGCCTTGAGTCCCATGATGTCCTCCCTTGCATCAGGCGCCCGTGAGCGCCGGCCAATAAGTCATCTGGTTTTAGTAAACCCGTGATGCTGGTGAACCATTCGCTCAATTAGGTGGGCGGCGCGGAGTGCGGGGTGGGCGGAGATGACGCGCGCCTCGCGCGGACGCGTTTGCAGTTTCTCCACACAGAACGCCCGGAACCGCAGCGGCCCCGGGCGCTCAGTGAACACGTTTGTGGCTCCCCCGTAACGATGGCGCGGCAGCCAACGGCGACGCGATGCCCCGCGCGGCGGCCCTCCCCGCGCCTACTCCACGGTCACGCTCTTGGCGAGGTTGCGCGGCTGGTCCACGTCGCACCCGCGCATGAGCGCCACCTCGCGCGCCAGAAGCTGCAGGGGCACCGTCGCCGTGATGGGAGAGAACGCGTCGCGCACCGGCGGGATGTAGATCACGTGGTCGGCGATCTGCTTGATGTCCTCGTCGCCCTCCGTTGCCACGGCGATGATCTTCGCGCCGCGCGCCTCGCACTCCTTGAGGTTCGAGACGGTCTTGTCGTACACCGGGCTCTTCGTGGTTACCGCGATGACGGGGAAGCCGGGGTCGATGAGCGCGATGGGGCCGTGCTTCATCTCGCCCGCCGCGTAGGCCTCGGCGTGCAGGTAGCTGATCTCCTTGAGCTTGAGCGCGCCCTCGTAGCTGATCGCCGCGCCCATGCCGCGCCCCACGAAGAGCGCCGAATGCGCGTCCTTGCACGCGAGCGCGGCCTCGTGGATGGCCTCCTGCTGCGTGTCGAAGATCCACTGGATCTGCTCGGCCGTATCGCCGAGCTCGTGGAAGAGCAGCTTCACCTGGCGGGTGTTCATCTTGCCCTTCACCTGCGCGAGCAGCAGCGCCAGCAGCGTGAGCGACACCACCTGGCCGATGAAGCTCTTCGTCGAGGCGACCGCGATCTCCTTGTTCGCCTTCGTGTAGATGACGCCGTCGCTCTCGCGCGCCACCGGGCTGCCCACCACGTTCGTGATGCCGAACACCTTGGCGCCCTTGATGCGCGCGTCGCGGATGGCGGCGAGGGTGTCAGCCGTCTCGCCGGACTGCGACACGGCGACGACGAGCGTCGTGGGGGTGATGATGGGGTTGCGGTAGCGGAACTCGCTCGCCGCCTCGACCTCGCAGGGGATGCGCGCCCAAGCCTCGATGAGGTTGTTGGCGATGAGCCCGGCGTGGTAGCTCGTGCCGCAGGCGATCACGTAGACGCGGTCGATGAGGTCGAGCTCCTCGTAGGTGAGGCCGAGCTCGTCGATGTCGAGCTCGCCGGTGCCCGTGAGGCGCCCCACGAGGGTATCGCGCACCACGCGCGGCTGCTCGAGGATCTCCTTGATCATGAAGTCCGGATGGCCGCCCTTCTCCGCCATGTCGATGTCCCAATCGATGTGCGTGATGGCGGGCTCGATGAGGGCGCCCTCGGCGTCGGTGTAGGTGACGCCTTCCGGCGTGAGGCGCGCGAACTGGCCGTCCTCGAGCACCACGACGTCGCGCGTGGCGTCGATGAGCGCGATGACGTCCGATGCCACGTAGCAGCCGGTCGCGCCCTGGCCGATGACGATGGGGCTGTCCTTGCGCGCGACGGCGATGACGCCGGGCTCGTCGGCGCAGATCGCGGCGATGCCGTAGGCGCCGATCACGTGCGTGCACGCCTCGCGCACGGCCGCGAGCAGGTCGTGCGAGCCGGGCTTGCCGTTGCCGCCCTCGTATGCCTCCTCGATGAGGTGGGCGAACACCTCGGTGTCGGTGTCGCTCGTGAAGCGGTGGCCGCGGCCCTCGAGCTCCTCGCGCAGCTCGGCGAAGTTCTCGATGATGCCGTTATGGACGATGGAGATGCGGCCGTCGCAGCTCGAGTGCGGGTGCGCGTTGGCCACGGAGGGGCGGCCGTGCGTTGCCCAGCGCGTGTGGCCGATGCCGCACGTCGAGGCGAGGTCGAGGTGCTCGAGCTCGGATTCGAGGCCGGAAACCTTGCCCACGCGGCGGAAGACGTCGAGCCCCGCGCCGTCGCCCCGCTCGAGTGCGACGCCCGCGGAGTCGTAGCCGCGGTACTCGAGGCGCTTGAGGCCCCCGATGAGGATGTCCTTCGCCTGCTCGCTTCCGGTATAACCAACGATTCCGCACATGGGCGTATCCTTTCGCGCAGTGTTCTGGGTCGGCCGCGCTCGCGGGTGCGCGAGGGGTCGGCGGCCGCATGGGCAAGAGTGTAGCAAGCGGGATGGGCGTGGCCGGCAGCAAACTGGTATCTACTTTATAACGCCAGAACTTGGGCGGGTGCGGCGGGCGCGGGCGGGGTGAGGGCAAGGGCGACGCGGAGCTGCTGGCGTGGGCGCGCCGGCGTTCGGACAGCCCCCCCCCATCGCTACATCGGCAGGCTTTTGTGGAGACATCGTCACATTCGTGCGCTTCCGCCTTGCAATTCATACGAGAAGGGCGTATTGTTTCTTTTTGCGCACAGGCGCATCCAGACATTGCGGGGTGGAGCAGTCTGGTAGCTCGCCGGGCTCATAACCCGGAGGTCGTAGGTTCAAATCCTGCCCCCGCGACCAAGAACCTTGAACTACCTGCGGAAACGCGGGTAGTTTTTTATTATGTCGAAATGCCGTACGGCATATGTCCCTACCTTTTCCTTCGAACAACATAGCTCCAGCCGTTTCAAGCTCACGCTGCGCTGCTACCCCCCATGTGGCAGCGGCATGCATCTAGCGGATCCCATAGATCCCCTAGGGTATACTTAGAAGAAATTTCTTCTATCGGGAGGTTTCTATGCCCCAGATCGTACCGGTGAGCGATTTTCGGGCAGACGTGAAGAGCGTTGCCCAGTATACGGATGCCGGCGAGGTCGTCGTGCTCACGCAGAACGGGCGCCCCCGTTGGGCGATGGTCGACTACGACGAGTGGAACGCGTCGGCGCGCGAACAGGAGCGCATGATCGCGCGATCGATTCTCGAGACGGAGGCGCGCGAGGCAAAAGGTGAGCTGCATGCGCTGTCGGCGGATGAATGGCGCGCTCGCCGAGCGCAACGACGCGGAGAGCAGTGAGCATGTGGCAGTGGGAAATCACTGAGGACGCAGCATGCGACCTGGAGGACATCTGGGACTACGTGTACTCATACAGCGGGGACGGGGACCGCGCCGATGCGGTGCTCGACGGTCTTGAAGCGCTCTTCGATGCGATATGCCGCAATCCGTACGCGCACGCCATCTACCAGTTTCCCGATGGCTACCTGCCGGCACATGAGTACCGAAGCGCGAACTACGGTCGCTACAAGGCGTTTTATCGAACGGACGAGCATCGCAAGATAGTGCTGATATACCGCGTGCGCCATGTGGCCTCCGACTTTACCCGCGTCGCATTCTAGCCGCTCGGTGCCAACACGTTGTTTCTTTTAGCTCAAAGCTAGCCCTCGATGATCGCCGACGCAGGACCGGGCTCCCACCGCTTTTGTGCGCCGAACAGCCCACTCGCCCGCCTCTGTTCGACCATCCAACTCAATACAACGCCTTGCAACGAAGCTCGGCGCAGAAAATCTGTCTCGACGGGATGCTAGCATCATTTCGCCAGCGAAGTCCGCGTGCGGGCGGCGCTTCTCGAGAGAGGGGCAAAGCCTATGAACACGTTTCTGGAAATCCTTCGTGCCATCGCATCCATCGCGAGCATAGCCCGTTTGATACGCGAACTATGGAAGGAACATAAGCACAAAGCGGATAGCGAAGGGAGATAAAAAAGCCCGGCTGGCACCGGGCTTTTGAATCGTTAGCACCTGCGCCGCCCGCGCCTCGTTAACCACGAACGGGCTTCGCTGGTACTTGTTCGATTATACCCAACCGGGTTCATCGATTACAAGGCTCCCGCTCACCCCTACAAATCCGCCGCCGTGACGATCTCCTGCGGGATGAGCCGATCGGCCTCGAGCAGCGCCTCGAGGTAGCGCGCCTGGTCGTCCGTGAGGTACGGCCGCAGCAGCGCGAGGCCCGGCTCGTAGGGAACGTGCTGGTCGACCGCCTCGTTGTCGAGCGGGTTCGGTCGGCGCTTCATCGCGCGCGCGAGCATGAGCCGGTACGCCGGGACGAACGGCTCCACCGTCACGTCCTCGCGCCCGTCCGTCAGCTCCACCAGGCTCGCCAGCAAATCGAGCCCGGCCCGGTCGAGGTCGCCCCAATACCTGAGCGTGACTTGCTCCGCGCCCAGGCTCTCCAGGCAATCGCGCAGCTTGGAGGCACCTCGCACGAGATGCCCGTTGCCGAAGATCGCCCCGTGCACGCGCTTGCCCAGGATGCGCTTGCGCCCGTGCAGGTAGAGGGCGTCGCGCACGTTGCTCCACGGGTCGAGGTTCTCCGACACCACGAGCTTGAGGTGCTTCTTCGGCTTCGGGACGTAGTACACGACCTCGACTTTCGGCGTCTGCTTGCACCGCAGCAGGTTCGCCACGCCCATGAGGCGGAAGAGCTTCGTCCCCTCGCCCTCGATGGCGAGGAACTTCTCGTTGCCGAAGATGCGATACGAGAGCTCGCGGCGCGTGAGGGTGCCGTCGCCGATGGTCGGCTCGCCGTCGATCGCCGCGCTCAGGGCGCGCAGCTCGCGCTCGAAGGCGGTGTACGCGGAGGGCGTGCTGAGCAGCCAGCCGTTGATCCACAGGCGCGGGTCGAGGTCGATGATCTTGAGGCGGATCGCGTTGAGCTCCGGCGTCTGCTTGCGCACGCACGCCGCCTTCGCGAGGGCGTTCGACTCGCGCGGGCGCGGCGTGGCGGGGTCGCGCGGCGCGGGGGCTCCGGGGCGGTCGGTGGATGTGGGGGACTTGGCGGTGGGCTGATCGACGGGTGCGGGCTGGTTGGCCGACGCGGGCTTCTCGGAGGCATCCCGATCGCCGCGCCGGCTGCGTGCCCGGCGCTTCGCGGGCTTCGCGAGGTCGGTCGAACCCTGGGCGGACGGCCCGGCAAGCTCCGTCGCGCCGCGCACCGCCAGCTGCTGGGAGAGCTCGCCGATCGCGTACCCGCCGTCCACCGCGACGAGCACCCCGGCCTCGACGAGCTGCTCGAGCGCGCTGCCGTCGTCCCCGTAGGCGGCGAGGATGCGCGTGAGCTCGTCCTCGTCCATCGTTTCCTTATGCAGACGCACCATCTTGCTTGCGATTCCGCCCGACGCGCTCCGCAGCGCGACCGGCAGGTTCTTGCTCAGCGCCTTCGTGAGCGCGGAGAGCGTTCGCTGCTCCTGCTCCGTGAGCTTCTGTGCCATGAGGCTCCTTCCTGTGAACCTATCCATGATACCGCCTGAGTCATTGGGGACGGGTTCAATTGACTCAGCGAGTCAATGGGGACGGGTTCAAATGACTCAGTGAGTCAAACGAGCACGTCCCCAATGACTCAGTGAGCCAAACGAACCCGTCCCCAATGACTCATGTGCTAGGATGGCGGCTTGCGGTTAGGAGGAAGCCTTGGACCTGTTCATGCGCATCGCGCTCGGAACGCGCGCGCTCGTGCGGAAAGACCCCGTGCTCGTCATCGCCATCGTGCTTGCGCTCGCGTCGTGCGCCGTCGTCCCGCCCGACGCCGCCTATACCGACTACGTCGACCTCCGCACCATCGGCATGCTCTTCAGCCTCATGACCATCATGACCGGCCTCTCGCGCCTCGGCGTCTTCCGCATCGCTTGCCGCAAGCTCCTCGGCGTGGTCCGCGGCCCTCGGCGCCTCGCCCTCGCGCTCACGCTGCTCGCCTTCTTCTCGAGCATGCTCATCACGAACGACGTCGCCCTCGTGACGTTCGTTCCCTTCGCGCTGCTCGCCCTCGGCTCGCTCGGCGACGCGCGCCACACCTGCTTCACCATCGTCATGATGACCATCGCGGCGAACCTCGGCAGCATGCTCACGCCCATCGGCAACCCGCAGAACCTCTACCTCTACAGCGCCTCGCACATGGGGATCGTCGAGTTCGTGCTGCTCATGCTGCCCTATGCGGCCGCCTCGCTCGGGCTGCTCGTGGTGGCCATCGCGCTCTTCGGCAAGCTGCAGGAGAACGGCACGGGCAGCGGCGCCCATGGCACCGCGCGCGCGAACACCCGCGACGTCGAGCCCGCGCTGCCCGCGAGCGCCACCGCTGCCACCGACGCGCTCGACCCCGCCCCCTCGCCGCTGCGCATCGCCCCGTGGGCGGCGCTCTTCGCCCTCGCCCTGCTCTCGGTCGCGCGCATCGTCCCCTACCAGGCCACCGTCGCGGCCGCCGTCGCCGTCGCGCTCCTCGCAGACCGCCGCGCGCTCCTGCACGTGGACTACGCCCTGCTTCTGACCTTCGTCGCCTTCTTCGTGTTCGTGGGCAACGTCGGTCGCATCGGGGCCATCGACGCCTTCCTGGCGCAGATGATCGACGGCCACGAGCTCGCGGTGTCCGTCGCGGCGAGCCAGGTGCTCTCGAACGTGCCCGCTGCGCTGCTGCTCTCCGGCTTCACGTCCGCCTGGTCGGCGCTCATCGTGGGCACGAACCTCGGCAGCTTGGGCACGCTCATCGCCTCGATGGCGAGCCTCATCTCATACAAGCAGGTCGCGCTCGTGCTCCCGCGCGAGAAGGGGCTCTACTTCAAGCTCTTCACCGTGTGGAACGTCGCGTTCCTCGCCGTGCTCGCGGCGCTCGCCGCGGCGATCTTCTAGGACGGAGCGGCGGCGGGCGAACATCCCGCGCGCCCGCGCCCCATCCCGCGCTTGCGCTCCAGCCCGCGCCACCGTAACGCCTCGACGCCCGCATCCCCCCACCCCATTCGTCCCTCGTCGCCACCCCCACGGATTCTGCTACCATCTGCTTGCGCTACGCCGCATACCGCGCGCACGGGAAGGGAGCAGGGACACGTGAGCCGCACGAACACGACGGATACCGGCCGAAACGACATTGCGAGGGCAGCCGAGCTCCCGCGCCGCACCAATAAATGGGTCGTCCTGTTCACCGTCGTCATCATGACGTTCATGTCCACCCTCGACAGCAGTATCGTCAACGTCGCCGCGCCCTCCATCCAGCGCGAGCTCGGCGCCACCGCCAGCCAGATCCAGTGGGTCTCGAGCATGTACCTGCTCGTCTGCTGCGTCACCGTGCTCGTGTTCGGCCGCCTGGGCGACCTGTACGGCAAGGTGCGGCTCTTCCAGCTGGGCGTCGTGCTGTTCTCGTTGGGCTCGCTTCTGTGCGGGCTCTCCTCCACGCTCGTCATGCTCATCGGCGCGCGCGTCGTGCAGGGCTTCGGCGCCTCGTGCGCCATGGCCAACAACATGGGTATCGTGACCGAGGCCTTCCCCAGCCGCGAGCGCGGGCGGGCGCTCGGCATCGTGGGGACGTTCGTCTCGCTCGGCCTCATGTGCGGCCCCGTGGTGGGCGGCGTGCTTGTCGCGGTGTTCCCGTGGGAGTCCATCTTCCTCATCAACGTGCCCATCGGCGCGGCGTCGTTCCTCATCGGGCTCAAGACGCTGCCGCGCGAGACGGGGATGGCGGGCGAGCATGCCGCGGCGGGCGCCGACCCCTCCCCCACGAGCGCCCCCGACGCCGGCGCGCGCTTCGACATCCCCGGCGCGCTGCTCATGGCGCCGGCCATCTTCCTCGTGTTCTTCGCCATCAACGCCGCGGGCTCGGGGTCGCTCGCGCTCGCCGGCGCGCTGCTCGCGGGCGGCCTCGTGCTCCTGGCGGCCTTCGTCCGCGTGGAGCGCCGCGCGCAGACCCCGCTCGTGCGCATCGAGCTCCTGCGCAACCCGGTGTTCAGCCTCAATCTCGTCGCGATGTTCTGCTGCTACCTCGCCGTGGGCGCGACCGAGTTTATCCTGCCCTTCTACCTGCAGGACGCCTGCGGCTACGCGTCGGACGTCGCGGGGCTCGTCATCACCGCCATCCCCGTGGCCATGGCGCTCGCGAGCCCGGTGGCCGGCGCGCTCTCGGACCGCATCGGCACCACGATCCCCTGCTTCGCGGGCCTCGTCGTCTACAGCGCGGGCATCGCGCTCGCGGGCATGCTCCCCGCCGGCGCGCCCATCCTGCGCATCTACCCCACGCTCATGTTCATGGCCCTGGGCGACGGGCTCTTCGAGTCGCCGAACAACTCGCGCATCATGGGCTCGGTCGACCAGAAGGACCTGGGCTTCGCCGGCAGCCTGGGCACGCTCGTGCGCTACATGGGCATGTCCGCCGGCGTGACGGGCGGCACCGCGCTGCTCTACGGGCACATGAGCGAGGTCGCGGGCTTCCCCGTGAGCGGCTTCATGCCCGAGTGGCCGGAGCTCTTCATGGAGGGATTCGCGTTCGCGTTCCTCGCCATCGCGGCGACGGTCGCGGCGGGTGCCGTGCTCACCGTGGTGGGAACGGTCATCAAGCGCCGCCAGCGCAAGCAGCGGGCTGCGCGGGCGTAGGAGCGCGGGCGCGCGGGCAGGTGCGCGCGGGCAACATGGGTTGAACAGAACACGTCCCCAAACGCGCGCAGGCGGGCGAGAAGCTCACCCAGCCAACGAAAAGGGCGCGGCGACCAGGAGATTCCCTGATCACCGCGCCCTTCGCGCTATCTATGGTTCAACGCGGGACCGTTCAGCGGGCTCGTTCAACGGGGCCGCGCCAACCGGGGCTCATTCACCGACGCTCGGCGAAATCCGACCGATGAGTCAATCGAACCCGTCCCCGATGACTCAACGAGCCAATCGAACCCGTCCCCATTGACTCGCTGAGTCAATTGAACCCGTCCCCAATGACTCAGGCGCGCTCGGTGGTGCCGGCGGCGGGGGCGTCGGCGTGCTGGCCGTGGCCATAGCGCGCGAGGCCCATCTGCGACCACTCGGGCTCCTCGTCCGGCAGCGAGCCGGCCTTCTTGGTGAAGAGCTCCTTCAGGCAGTTGTACGCCACGATGACGCCCAGGATCACGATGAGGATCGCGAAGACGAGCTGCAGGCCGGACGTCGCGATGACCGCCATGCCGGAGGTCTGCAGCGCGTTCACGCAGCCGATGATGCTCTGCACGAGCGAGGTGAAGGTGCTCGCGAGCAGGAACGCCACGGGCACGTAGAGCATGAAGCCCTTGCGGCCGGTGCACTTGCAGAACACCGCGAGCGTGATCATGGTCATGCCGCCGAGCAGCTGGTTCGAGGCGCCGAAGAGCGGCCAGATGTTGTTGTAGCCGCCGAAGGCGAGGGCGAGGCCCAGCGCCAGGGTGAGCACCGTCGCGACCCAGGTGTTCGAGAACACCTTCGCCGCACCGGTCGCGTTCGCGCCGGCATCCTCGGCTGCGTCGTTCGTCTTGGCGAAGAACTCCTGGAACGAGAGGCGACCGATGCGCGCCACGGCGTCGACCGACGTGAGCGCGAGCGCCGACACGCACATGGTCATGAACACGGAGGCCAGCGTGCCGTTCACGCCGAAGGCCGCCATGCCGTTCGCCACGCCGGTGGAGAAGATCTTGAACGGCGTGCCCGCGGCCGCGCCGCCGGCGCCGGAGGTGTTCATCGCGGTGAACATGATACCCGCGACCACGATGGCGAGCACGCCCACGAAGGACTCGAGCACCATGGCGCCGTAGCCCACGGGCAGCATGTCCTGCTCCTTCTCAACCTGCTTGGAGGAGGTGTTGGTGGAGACGAGGCTGTGGAAGCCGGAGAGGGCGCCGCACGCAACGGACACGAAGAGCAGCGGGAACACGTAGCTGCCGTTCTCGGCGAGGGCGGAGAAGTCGGCGACCATGGGCGCGGTCATGGTGGCCTCGCCCTTCGCGCCGAGCACGAAGATGCCGAGCACCGCGCACACGATCATGACGATCATCATGATGCTCGTGAGGTAGTCGCGCGGCTGCTTCAGGGTCTGGATGGGCATGGCGGCCGCGAAGAGCAGGTAGACCATGATGACCGCGAACCAGCCGTACTTATCGAGGTACACCGGGAACTGCATGCCCACGGCGAACATGGCCACGAAGAGCGCGACCGCGAGCACGAACTCCTTCCAGCCGGAGAGGCCGAAGCGGCGGTTGATCCAACCGAAGGCGATCGCCACGAAGGTGAAGAGGATCGAGATGGTGCCCGCGGCGCCGCCCGAGTACGACGCGGCGGTGTCCACGGCGCCCGAGGCGTCGAAGGTCGCCATGAAGGTGCCCGCGACCATATCCACGAACGCCGCGATGACGATGATGGTGAAGAGCCAGCTGAAGAGCAGGAACAGGCGGCGACCCGTGCGGCCGATGTACTTCTCGACGAGCTGGGCGAGCGACTTGCCGTTGTTCTTCACGCTCGCGTAGAGCGCGCCGAAGTCGTGCACGGCGCCGAAGAAGATGCCGCCCACGAGCACCCACAGCAGCACCGGCAGCCAACCGAACATCATGGCCGCGATGGTGCCCGTCACGGGACCCGCGCCGCAGATGGAGCTGAACTGGTGCGAGAACGCCGTGAAGCACGAGGCGGGCGAGAAGTTCTTGCCGTCCTCCATGCGCTTGGCGGGCGTGAGCGCCTCGCGGTCGACGCCCCACGTGCGGGCGAGCCATCGTCCATAGAGCAGGTAGCCGGCGGCGAGCACCACCGCAGCCACCGCGACGACGATCATTCCGTTCATTTCACGATCCTTCCCTTTGGGGCTCCCGAAGCGATGCGATCCACATCCGCCGCCACCGTGCGCATCGGCGGCGAGCATTCGCGCGAGCGCGGGCAGATACAAAAAAAACGAGGGCCTCGATATACGACGGCCCTCGTCTCACAGCCGCCCGCGAAGCGCGCGGGCTGGCAGTATCCAACCCGCGCTAGCTAATAATCTCACCCGAAATTAGTAGGTAAGCATGCATCGCAGAGCAACCTCTCGTTCCGATCGGGCGCGACCCCGTGCCGCGTCCCAGCGCCCGTAGGCGAAGATGATTGTGTCGCTTTAGTTGAGTGGAGTCAAGAAATGTTACAGGACTGTTGCGAGCTGACATGCCGTCAAGGAGCCGACGGGGACGAGTCATTGGGGACGGGTTCAATTGACTCACCGAGACAATGGGGACGGGTTCGTTTGACTCAGTGAGTCAATGAACTGCACCCCAAAACTTGGACGCGTTAAATCATAACCGCTAAGCGGCCTCGCGGAGGGCCAGCTCCCGGAACTCCGCCGGGGTCAGGCCCTTCAGCTTGACCTGCCGCCTCACGTGGTTCCAGT
>NZ_NFIE01000016.1:0-62352 GCF_002161605.1 [Collinsella] massiliensis
ACTGGAACCACGTGAGGCGGCAGGTCAAGCTGAAGGGCCTGACCCCGGCGGAGTTCCGGGAGCTGGCCCTCCGCGAGGCCGCTTAGCGGTTATGATTTAACGCGTCCAAGTTTTGGGGTGCAGTTCACATTTGAACCCGTCCCCATTGACTCACTGACGCGATGGCGCGCTTACTCCATGGCGACGAAGGTGGTCGAGGCGCCCAGGGTGATCTCGTCTCCCGGGTACAGCTCGACCGCCTGGCGCGCCTCGAGCTGCACGCGCTCGCCATCCGCGCCGCTCACGAGCACCGTGCCGTTCGTCGAGCCCAGGTCGCACACGGTCCAGCCGCCGCGCTCCGCGTCCCAGCCCACGCGCGCATGCTCGGCGGACACATCCTCGTCCACCTCCGCGATATCGCCCGCGCCGGTGGCCATCGCGCCGATGACCGCGCCCGCGCCGAACGGGTCAATCCAGTGGATATTACCGGAGAGGTATCCGTCGCGAACGCGCACGAGCCCGAGCGGCCGCGGCTCCTCGCCATCGCGCGCCGCCGCGCCCGCGCCCGCCACCGCATCGTCCACCATGGCAGATTCCGGCGTCCCCATGCGTCCGCCCAGGTTCTTCTCCACGTACGAGCAAGCGTAATCAACCGCAACCTGCACCTGGCCGGAGCACCCCACCGCCACGAACAGCACGAGTAGCGCCTCCGCGCGCTCGCCCGTCGTATGGCCCTGCCCCTTGGAGAACCGCGTCACCGCGTTGCGATAGAGCGTGACGTTCTGATAGCAGGCAGCGAGCGCCGCGCACATGGCATCGCTGCCCTCGCCGCACACAAGGTCGATGATCTTCTCGAACGTCATGCTGCGCGGCCCGTACTGCCGGAGCCTGCTCATGATCCGCTGCGCCGAAAGCCCCCAGTCGCGGAAGTACGCGGGTTGCAGCGATCCCACCGGCGCATGGACGATGAAATGCGAGAGCCACGTGCGGTCGGCCGCGCGGCTCGAGGCGCTTCTGCCATCGGAAAGCGGGCGGTCGGACAGGATGAGCCCGGCGAGCTCCTTGTGGCTGATGCCGCCCCGGCGCTTGAACACGTCAAAGAGCACGCCGCAGGGCGTGAGCTCTGGTTGCCTCAATACCATCATTCCCCCTCCGTGAGTTCGTGGGCGGCGCGGTCGCGCAGCTCCGGGTGCTCGGCCGCCGCGCGAAGCATGCGGTGGCGCTCGGCGAGCAGCGCCGGCACGACCGCCATGGCGTAGTCGAGGACGATCGGGCACCACGCCGCCGCGCCCACGGCGAACACCGCGGCGTACAGGCCGAGCGCGCGCCGGGAGGATTCGAAATCCAACAATCCTATACCCATCAGGAGCACCGCCGTAGCTACGAGCAAAGCGCAGGTACCCCGCAGAAAGCCGGAACGCGTCGCGCGCGCCGACCCGCTCGCCACGCGGGCACAGAGCGCGGGGACGAAGAGCGCGCACGCCACCGCGATACCGCTGAGCGTCACAGGAAACGAGGCGGCACCGGCCACGACCTGTGCCTGCGCGCCGTCGAGCAGAAGCCCCGTCGCCAGTGCGACCACCACCAACACGCCTGCGGCGACCGCCTTGCCCGCCGACCGCACGACGCGGCGCAGCGCGAACGGGGAGGCCGAGTCGAGCCACGACGCGGTGCCCCAGCACGGGATGAGCGGGCTGCCGCGCAGCGCCCGCGCGACGTTCTGGCCGTACTGGTCGCAAAACGCCGCGAGGCCGTCGCGCATCGCCGCCGCGGACGGGCGGTCCGACTGCTTGGACGAGAGACAGGCGCGCAGCATGTCGGCAAGCTGGCCGTCCACCAGCACGAGCGCCGCACGCAGCGCCTGCTCGTCGGGCTCCATGCCGAAGTCGAGCAACGCCTTCGCCGCGGTGACGGCGACGTCCTGCTCATGCGCCAGAACCTCGACGATCGACGGCGCGGCCTCGTGCGCGCCGACGAACGGGCGCGGCGCGGCGGTGCTCTTGATGAGGTACGGGGAAGCGGAGCCGCTCTGCCCGTCACGTATCTGCCGCGTGGGCTCCACATCGCTGCCGTCCGCGTCCGCGCCCGCCGACGCCGTCGCATCGGCGGCGGCAAGGTCGAAGGGCACCGAACCCGTCGCCAGCTCGAACAACACGCTCGCCGCCGCGTAGACATCCACCGCGGCCGATGTTCGAAGTGCCGCGACGCCCGCGATGTCGTTCGTGAGCATCTCGGGCGGGGCATAGTCGGGCGTGGCGAACCGCACGGTTCCCATCGCATGGGTGAACGAGCCGCGCGCGCCCTGCGGCGACGCCGTCGCGGAGCCGAAGTCCACGAGGCACAGGTCGAACGCCCCCTCTTCCTCCTGCCGCTCCGCCGAGAGGTGGGAGGTCCGGAGCATCACGTTCGAAGGCGAGATATCGCGGTGCACGAAGCCCTCGTCCAGCGCATCGAAGCGCGCGAGGACGTCAAAGAGGTCGCGCCCCAGCCGCGCCACCGTGAGCGTCGACATCCGGCGCGTACCATCGACCGCGAGCTGGCGCGCAACCTGGCCGAGGGTCTCTCCCTCGATCCACTCCATGATGATCGCCGGCGCGCCGTCGACGCTCCCGTAGCCGAAGAGCCGCGGCACGCCCTTGATGCCGTTGAGCGCCCGATGCTCCTCGTATTCACGGCGAAACGCTTGACGGCGAGCCGCCGCGCGCTGCTCGGAGGAATCCTCATCCTCGGCTGCTTCGACAGCTTCACCGCTCGCAGGCCGCAACATGGTCTTGAGCGCGAGCGATTCGCCCAGGGCGTTCCGCGCGAACGCGACGCATCCGAGCCCGCCGCTGCGCGTGCGCTCATCGTCCACGAAGAGCGTGCAGAACCTGCGCAGGTACGCCGCCCGCTCATGGTCTGCCAGAGGCACCGCCGGCTCGAATTCGTCCAGGCGCACCAAGCGCAAGGGCTTCGCGCCCGCCTCGCGCGCCAGGTCCGTTGCGCTCCGCCCCGCCATGCTGCTGTCTGGTTCTCCCGGCTCCCTCATCAGGGCATGCTCGTCCCGACTCATAGCACGAACCTGTCGTAGTACGACTGGAATTCCGCAAGGGCAGCGTTCTCGCCGTTGATCTTGGCGTCTTCGAGCGGCTTCATGAATTCATCCACATGCTGCGAAGGATCCTCGAACGAGAGGTTGCTCACCCATACCTCGTTGAGAGTCGACACATACATGGCAAGGCAGCGATACATGGCTACGAGATTGACCAGCGCATCCTTGTATCGCTTCGAGACCTTGGCCAGGTAGTTCATGTTCGCGGTATAGCGGTTGGTGAGCTCCGCCTCGAGCGCCAGGGTGCGGTACCGATGCCGGGAACGAATCTCCGTTGATGCAAGCGCGTCCTGTTCAACCGCGGCCGTGCAATCGTTGATCTGGTCGATGTAGCCGCCCTGGCCATCGATTGCCTGGAATTCCACCAGCAGATACTCGTAATCCGCCTGCTCCTGGACGGGGTCGGAGGGCTCTTCCTCATCGCCGCCCGGAGTGTTCCCGCTGGAATCATCATCGCCGGGACGCTCATCGGCGTCATCGCCCGGGGTGGTGCTCTCGTCATTGGAGGCGCCAGAATTGGTCGATGGATCGCTTTGCGCGTCCTCGCCAGCCATCTCCGATGAGCTCGCGCCGCCCGTGATTCCGCTGACACCGCCGAGCACGCGGCCGGACGACGTCACACGCCCCGCGCCCGAGGTGGAGCCATCCACCGCGGCGTTTGACGCATCCTGATTGCCGCCAGACCCCACGAGCGCTTCGAGCAGCGACCCGCTCGCGATCTGGGCGTAGGCGCCGTCGCCGTCCACCGCATCCTGGACGAGGGACGGCAGCGTCGCGGTGTAGACCGCAGCGCCGAAGAACAACAGGGTGAACGAGAAGACCACGAGACCCATGAGCATTGAAGGAAGCGCCAACCGCCTGCTCAACCGTCTGAACAGCGCCCGCGCGCGATGATGGCCCATGGAATCCCCTCCCGTCGTTGCCCTCCCATTGTACCTGAGGGTCGGGGCGAGCCATTCCGCCGACCGCTAAGAACGCGCTTGCAGCCTCACGCAAACGTTCGAGCCTCGATACTGTGTGGGATTGCGGACTCGCCGAGTAGCCGGGTGATTCGGCGAACAAAACCGCAGGATTCGCAGGACGCAACAAGGGGTCTACTCGGAGGATTCAAAATCCCACACAGTATCGAGGCTCGAACGTCTCGCCGGGGGCAAATCCGGGCGCCACGCACCCGTCGCTCACCCGCCAAACACCGCGGCGGCGAGGTCGCGGCCGACGCGGCGGGCGGTGATGGCGGCGAGCTCGCCGAGGGCAGCCCCGAGCACGGCACGCGAGCCCTCGTCCAGGTTCCGCATGGCATCGCTCACGAGCTGCGGGAACGGCTTCCCGCCGAGGAACACGTCCCGGGCATCGCGCGCACCGCTTGCGCCGAGCGCCGCGAAGAGCGCGTCCACCACCTTCGCGCAGCGCTCAGGATCCATGCTGGCGAGCCATTCCATCAGGATGTCATGGAGCGCCCGCGATCCTTCGCCCAGATGCTCGACGGTGACGAAGTCGTCGCGATCCTCCGCTATCTCCCAGCTGAACAGGGAGTGCTGCATCGCCCCCTGCGCGCTGCTGCGCACGACGCGCGGCTGCACCGGGCACTCGAGCAGCATGCCCACGATGGAATCCTGCGGCACGAACCGCTCGATCTTGCACGCGCCCTGCACCCCGGCTCCGGCCGCCGCAGCGTCACCCGCGCCCGCGCCGCCCGCGTCCGCATGCCAGCCCAGGTGCGCGTACGCCTCCGTCCCGAACCGTCCCGCGCGGAACCCCGGCGCATCGAGGCACCACACGAGCTCGATACGCTCGCGCACGTCCTCGTGGCACGTGAGCGCCGCGTAGAGCGCGAGGTTCCCGCCCTTGGAATGGCCGCCCACGTGCACCGCGCCGCTCAGCCGCGGCATCATGCGCTCCAGGTACTCCCGCGCAAGCCTCTGCGACGGCACCTCGTCCTCATAGGCCATGTCGAAGTTCTCGCGCCAGCCGGTCGCCGAGATGTCCGTGCCGCGGAACCCCACAAACGAGAACGCGCGCTTCCAGCTGAACGTCATCGCCGCGAACTGCGTGGGCACGGCCTCGTCGAACACCGCCTGGTACCCGTGGATGCGCAGGTTGCGGTAGCGCGGACTCGCCGCGAGCAGCAAAAGCAGCCGCTGGATGTCGCCCGGCACGAGCCCGGTGAACATGCCGTCGAAGAACTCCGTCCGCGCGAGCTCGGCGAACGTCACCCCGCGCGCGTCGGGCGCAAGCCGGGCGAGCACGCGGTCGAGCAGCGCCGGGCGCGTGGGCGGCTCGGGCACCACGCGCGCGCCGTCGATCATGCACGCCTGCGAAAGCACCGCCGCGTCGACCGGCCCGAACGGCTTCTGGTCGAACGTCGCGAGCTCGCGTTCCACATATTCGAACAGGTACGGCATGGGTCTCCCTTCGTCGTCGGGTCGCTTATACCCATCCCGCGCCCGCGCTGCCCTGCGCCTAGAGCGACGTCTGCACGATGCTCGGCGAGAGCCCCGCCGCCTCGAGCGCGCCCACGATCTGCTCCTTGTGCTCGGTGCCGTACGCCTCGATGGTCACGCGCAGCTCCACGGCGGCGTTGCGGTTGGTGCTCACGAACTGGTTGTGCTCGAGCTTGATGACGTTGCCGTTCTGCTCGGCGATCACCTGCGCCACGCGCACGAGCATGCCCGGGCGGTCGGGCAGAAGCACGCTCACCGTGAAGATGCGGTCGCGCATGATGAGGCCGTGCTGCACCACCGAACTCATGGTGATGACGTCCATGTTGCCGCCGGAGAGGATCGCCGCCACGCGCCGGTTCTCGGCCGGCAGGTGCTTGAGCGCCGCCACCGTGAGCAGCCCGGAGTTCTCGACGATCATCTTGTGGTTCTCCACCATGTCGAGGAAGGCCACGATGAGCTCCTCGTCCGGCACGGTGATGACGTCATCGAGGTTCTCGCGCAGGTACGGGAAGACGCGGTCGCCCACCTCGAGCACGGCGGTGCCGTCGGCGATGGTGTTCGCCGCGGGCAGGCGCACGGGGTGCCCGGCCTCGAGCGCGGCCGTGAGGCTCGGCGCGCCCGCGGGCTCCACGCCGATCACGCGGATCTTGGGGTTGTAGAGCTTCGCGAAGGTCGACACGCCGCAGGCCAGGCCGCCACCGCCCACGGGCACGAGGATCGTATCCACGAGCGGCAGCTCCTGCACGATCTCCATCGCGATGGTGCCCTGCCCCGTGGCGAGCACGGGGTCGTTGAACGGGTGGACGAAGGTGTAGCCGTGCTCCGCGGCGAGCTCGAGGGCGTAGTCGCAGGCCTCGTCGTACACGTCGCCGTGCAGCACGACCTCCGCACCGTAGCCCTTCGTGCGCTCCACCTTGATGAGCGGCGTCGTGGTGGGCATGACCACGATGGAGCGCGCGCCCGCGCGGCTCGCCGCGTAAGCCACGCCCTGCGCGTGGTTGCCCGCGCTCGCGGTGATGAGGCCGCGGTCGAGCTCCTCGGCCGAAAGCGTCGAGATCTTGAAGTACGCGCCGCGCACCTTGTACGCGCCCGTGCGCTGCATGTTCTCCGGTTTGAGGAACACCCGGTTGCCCGTCGCCTGGCTGAAATACGGGCTCTCCACGAGCTCGGTCTTCTGCGTGACCTCCTTGACCTTCTCGGACGCCAACTCGAAGGCGTTGAGGGTGAGCATGTCGGGCATGGGCGATCCTTTCCGTACGGGCATCTGGGCTGCGGTGATACTCTGGTATGAGTCACCATGGTATCACCGCGGTGTTCGGGCGCGGAGCGCCAGCCCGGCCGCTCCCAGGGTGGTAACATGGCGTTCGACACCAGAGCATCATCCGTGTAGAAGCGAGGCCCCCATGCCCGATACCGTCTCATCCGCCACGCCCGCCCCGCCGCTGTTCTCGCTCCGCGACGCGCAGGTGGTGCGCGCCGGGCGCACGATCCTCTCCGTCGACCGGTTCGACTTGGCCGAAGGCGAGCACGTGGCGCTCCTCGGCCCCAACGGCGCGGGCAAGTCGACGTTCATCCAGCTGCTCACGCGCGAGATCTTCCCCCTGCACCGCGACGAGCCGCCCGTGCGCTTCCGCGGGCAGGCGCGGCCGCTCCTCACGGACATCAAGCAGGCGCTCGGCATCGTTTCGGCCACCATGCACGACCAGGTACGCGTGCACCTGCCCGTGAGCGACATCGTGTGCGGCGGCATCTTCGGCACGCTGGGGCTGCCGAACCACGTGGAGGCGACGCCCACCCAGCGCGCACAGGCCCTCGATGCCCTCGAGCGGCTGGGCATCGCCGACCTCGCGGACCGCGACGTCATGACGCTCTCCACCGGCCAGGTGCGGCGCGTGCTCGTGGCGCGCGAGCTCATGAGCGACCCGCGCGTCCTCATCTTCGACGAGCCGTGCACCGGCCTCGACCCGGAGGGCATGTACCACGTGCGGAGTACCATGAGCCTGCTTGCCGCCGAGGGCCGATCCGTGGTGCTCGTGACGCACTACCCCGAGGACATCATCCCCGCAATCGAGCGCGTGCTGCTCATCAAGGACGCGCGGATCTTCGCCGACGGCCCCAAGGAGGAGCTGCTCACGAGCGACGCGATGAGCGAGCTCTTCGGCGTGCCGCTCGAGGTGAGCGAGCGCAACGGCTGGTACGCCCTCCAAGGACGGTACTGATCCCATATGGGTTGGTTGGGGACGTGTTCCTTTCAACCCCTTTTTTGAGCGAAAGGGGTTGAAAGGAACACGTCCCCAAATGACCCATATAAGAAACGAGGCGCCGATTCCCGGGGATCACCTGGGGAATCGGCGCCTCGCCGCGCTCCTGCGCGCGTTCAGCTAGCAAAAAGGGGTTGAAAGGAACACGTCCCCAATCAACCCATTAGAAAGCGGCCTGGACGGCGTCGCCGAAGGTGTCGGCGAGGTACTGCTTGAACTCATCGGTCTGCAGCACACCCACGAGCGCGACGATGCGCTCGTCGTCCTCGAGCTCGGGCGTCGTCACGATGACGTTCGCGTACTCGTTCTGAATGATGTCGGAGTTCGCGTCCTCCTGCGCCACGGCGTCCTCGAGCTTGAGGCCGGCGTCGATGGCGTAGTTGCCGTTGATGACCCCGAAGTCCACATCGCCCAGCGTGCGGGCGACCGCTGCGGCATCTTGTTCGGAGAACTGCAAGTTTTTGGGGTTATCCACAATGTCGTTCGGCGTCGCGGTGATGCCGGCGTCATCGGCGAGCGTGATGAGACCCAGGTCCTGCAGGAGCAGCAGTGCGCGTCCCTCGTTGGTGGGATCGTTCGGCACGGCGAAGGTGGCGCCGTCGGCGACGTTCTCGATGTCGTCCGAGTTGCCCGCGAACACGCCCATGGGCTCGAAGTGGATCTCGCCCACGTTCACGAGGTCGGTGCCGTTCTCCTCGTTGTAGTTGTTGAGGTAGTTGATGTGCTGGAAGTAGTTCGCGTCCACCGTGCCGTTCGAGGTGTCCTTGTTGGGAAGGATGTAGTCGGTGTACTCCTTCACCTCGAGCTCGATGCCCTGCTCGGCCAGCAGCGGCGCCGCATAGTCGTTGAGGATCACCGCGTGCGGGCTCGGGCTCGCGCCCACGGTGAGCGTCTGCGTGGCGGCAGCGGCGGAACCCTCACCGGCATCGGAGCCGCCGCTGCATGCAGCGAGCGAGGCGGTCGCCGCGAGTGCGGCGGCGCCGGCAAGGACGGAACGACGGGAAATGAATACCTGGGACATGATGAACTCCTCTTTTGTTCGGTTCCCGGCGGGACGGCCCCGCGCGGGATGGTTGGTTACGGGACAGGCAAGCCGCGGGCCTCGGGCACAGCCCTTACGCCTCGGCCTGCGAACGATGGTCGATCTTGCGCGCGATGAAATCGCACGCGCTCTGGATGATCTGGACGAGTACGATGAGCAGCACCACGGTGACGATCATCACCTCGTCCTCATAGCGGTAATAACCGTAGCGGATGGCGATGTCGCCCAGGCCGCCCGCGCCCACCGCGCCCGCGATGGCCGTATAACCGAGCTCCGCGATGAGCGTGATGGACACGCCGCGCACGATGGACGGCAGCGCCTCGGGCAAAAGCGCCGAGATCACGACGCGCGGGATGCTCGCGCCGCAGGCCTCGGCCGCCTCGACGCTCGCACGCGGAACCTCGGCGAGCGACTGCTCGATCATGCGCGCCACGAACGGCGCCGTCGAGACCACGAGTGGCGGGATGACGCCGCGCACGCCCGAGGTGGTGCCCACGAGGGCGTCGGTAAACGGCATGATCGAGATGAGCAGGATGATGAACGGCAGCGACCGGCCGATGTTCACCACCCAGCCGAGCACCGCGTTGAGCGCGCGCATGGGGCGCAGCGACCCCGGAGCGGTGAGGTAGAGCACCACGCCGAGCACCGTGCCGATCACGTACGCGATGGCGGTGGAGACGATGAGCATGACGAGGGTGTCGACGACGCCCTGGCCGAGCAGCTCGCCGTACTCCTCGATGAATTCGGTCACGACGCTAGGCATCCCAATCAACCCTTTCGAGCAGCACCTTGGCCGCCTGGCTCTGCGGCGCGGCGAACACGTCCGCCACGCTCCCCTGCTCCACCACGCGCCCGTGCTCGAGCACGGCCACGTTGCGGCAGATCTTCTCGACCACGCCCATGGCGTGCGTGATCACGATGATCGTCACGCCCGTGGTGCGGTTGATGTCGCGCAGCAGCTTGAGCACCGAGTTCGTGCTCGCCGGGTCGAGCGCGCTCGTGGCCTCGTCGCACAGGATGTACTCCGGGTCACAGGCGAGCGCGCGGGCGATGGCCACGCGCTGCTGCTGGCCGCCCGAGAGCTGGGACGGATACGACGATGCCTTCTCGGCCAGACCGACCATCTCGAGCAGCTCGAGCGCGCGCTTGCGGTTCTCGGCCGTCACGCGACCGGATGCCGCCTTGTAGGGGAAGCACACGTTGTCAAGCACGGTCTTCTGCGCGAGCAGGCCGAAGTTCTGGAAGATCATGGCCACGCGGCGGCGGTACGCGCGCAGCGCCGCGCCGGTGAGGCCGGTCACGTCCTGGCCGTCGACGACGATCTTGCCCGACGTGGGATGCTCCAGCAGGTTGATGCACCGCACGAGCGTCGACTTGCCGGCGCCGCTCATGCCGATGACGCCCATGATGTCGCCGTCCTCGATGGTGAGCGACACGTCGTCGAGCGCGTGCGCCTGGCCGGCAGCCGTGCTGAAGGTCTTGGTGAGATGTTGGATTTCGATCACGGGAAAGCTCCGCTCGATGTTCTGGTCTGGAAGGAAGGCGAGCCGTCCCCCGCCGGGGACGACTTAACGAAGGCGCCCGGTCTCCCCATGCGCGCGACGGAAGCGCGGCATGGCAAAGTGCCCGGGCGAGGGCATCTCCATGACCATCATCATCGCGATATGTGCAACGGCGCTATTCATGTGCTTTAGCGTAGCAGCGTGCGCGCGGCGTGGCAAGCCCGCAATCAAGCCGAAACGCAAGGGGGAGCCGCGGGATGTAAAATTACCCCAGGGGTTTTTTAACATGACCCCTGGGGTTGTTCTGCTACCTGGCTCGACGGTCATGTTAAAAAACCCCTGGGGTTATTTTACATCGGGGTAATTTTACATCCCGCAGTTAGATCTTACGCTTCGTCTGCGTCGTCGTGCTTGAGGTTGTCGATGAGCTTCTTGCGGCTCGCCTCGTACTCCTCGCGCGTCAGGACGTCCTCGATGCGCAGGTTGATGCCCGCGACCTCGAGCCCGGTCATCTCGTCCAGGCGCGCCGTCACGCGCTCCTTCACATCCTCGAAGATGTCCGGCGCGTAGCAGCCGTACTCGATGATGACCGAGATGTTGATGATCATGCGGTTGTCGTCGGTGACCTCGACCGTCACACCCTTGGTGAGGTTCTCCGCGCCGAGCTGCTCCTGGAAGAAGTGGACGATGTTGCCCTTCATGCCCAGCACGTGCGGCACCTCGCGCGTGGCCATGGCGACAATCTTCTCGATCACGCCGTTGGAATAGGTGAGCGAGTCGTCGGTCTCGGGCTCGTCGTCGTACGCCTCGTCCGCGTCGGAGCCGTCGGCGGGCACGGGCGCGTCGGTCGCAGCGGGCTCAGCCGCGTCGCCCTGCGCGGCCTCCGCGGCGTCCGTCTCCGGCGCGACCTCGGTCGCCGCCGGCGCTGCATCCTGCACGACCTCGACTGTCTCGGACATGGGCTTGTCGCTTGCCTTTGCCATGGTCTATCCCCTTTCGTTACCGGGTTGCGTGGTGGGCCTAGGAACGGCGGCTGCCGATGAGCCCGCTGAAGAAGTTCACGATGCCGTTGTCGCCGTCGCGGATCTGGCCGATCATGGCGCCCACCACCACGAAGACCGCAATGATGATGGTGCTCCACAGGCCGATGGTGAGCACGAGGACCGCGAGCACGAACCCCGTGAAGCCGTACCCCACCGTGTAGGGATGGCTCCGCGCGTACGCCCACGCGGCGGCGCCGAGCCCCTGGATGAAGCCGACCGCCTCCTCGAGGTCCTCGTGGTCCAGGCGCTTCTTGCGGCGGCCGCGCTTGGTGGACGCGCCGCCGGATGCTTCGCCCGAAGCGGCCTGCTCAGCGGTCGCCTCGTCCACGACGGCGTCGGGCGCCTGCTGGTCGTCTTGCTCGATGGTCAACTTCGGAGCCGATCCGCTCCCGCTATGCTTGCTCACGGGGAACCTCCTTGGTCACCGTTGTCGTCGTGCTGGGAAGGAACGTGACCTGCACGGTCACGCCGGGAACGCCGAGCATGCGCTCGCACGCCTCCTGGACCCGCAGCTGGATGTGCTTGCCCAGGCTCTCGAGGCCGATGTCGGTGAAGGCGATGAGCTCGAGCGCGATGCGCACCTGGGACGCATCGTGCCCGGCAACGCGGCTCCGCACGCGCTCGATGAGCACGTCCTCGCCGGATACCGCCGCGCGCGCCACGGACGAGACCGCGGCGAGCCTGACCTCGATGTGCGGGTTGCCGGCGGGGTGGACGCTCGCGGGCGGACGGCGCTCGAGGAGCGCCCGGGCCACCACGATGAGCGTGCCGAGGGCCAGGATCGCGAGCGAGATGACGAGGGAGATGCGCCCCGCGGGATGATCGAGCAGCTGCCCCACGCGCAGGCGGAGGCCCGGGTTGCCGAACTCCTGCGCCGCGAACCCGCCCGCCACCACGACGGCGGCGACCAGGTAGAGCACCGCGCAGCATTTCTTGAACAGCCGCATCCTCGCCTCCTCGCCTTCCTTGCCTCGTCCCACGCGCGTCCGCACCGCGCGCCGCAAGCGCGCAGCGCCGCCGACGCGTGCTTCTGCAAGATTATACGGCGCGCGCAGCGGTGCGGGCGCCCCGCGCGGACGGCTTAAGGAGTTCGCCATATGTTCCGCCCGAGCCCGGCATAACGAAAACCAGCCCGCCTGCCCGGGTTTCGCCATGCTTCCGCCGCAGCAGCGGGGCAACAGCGGCCGCACCCGCTGCGCACGAAAAAAGGAGCCCGCAGGTGCGAGCTCCTTCCAAAAGCGAATGTTCGGCAACACGCCGGCTCGTGCCGGACGCTACTCCTCCTCGAGGGCGGCGAGCACCTCGTCGGTCATGTCCATGGTGTGGTACACGTCCTGCACGTCATCGAGCTCCTCGAGGCGGTCGATGAGGCGCTGCACCTTCTTGGCGTCGGCGGCGGAGACGGCCGTCGGCGTGGTGGGAACCATGGTGAGCTCCGAGCCCTTGACCTCGATGCCCTGCTCCTCGAGGCCCTTGGAGACGGCCATGAGCTCGGTGGGGTTCGTCCACACGACCCACTCCTCGCCGGCGTCCTCGTAGTCCTCGCCGCCGGCCTCGGCCACGGCCATCATGAACTCCTCCTCATCGCCGGCAGCGCCGTTGGCCATGAGGTTCTCCTTCTTGTCGTTCGGGTCGACAATCTGCTTGGCCACGACAATCTGGCCCTTGCGCTCGAACTGGAAGGACACGGAGCCGGTGGTGCCCAGGCTGCCGCCGGAGTGGCTGAAGGCGGAGCGCACGTCGGCCGCGGTGCGGTTGCGGTTGTCGGTGAGGCACTCGACGTACACGGCCACGCCCGCCGGGCCGTAGCCCTCGTAGACGATGTTCTCGTACACGGCGGCATCGGCGCCGGCGCCGAACGCCTTGTCGATGGCGCTCTTGATCTTGTCCTTCGGCATGGACTGCGCCTTGGCCTTCGCGACCGCGGCGGCGAGCGACGCGTTGTTGTCGGGATTCGGGTCGTTGCCCAGGCGGGCGGCGACGGTGATGTTACGGCTGAGCTTCGAGAAGAGCGCCGAGCGCTTCGCGTCCTGCGCGCCCTTGCGATGCTTGGTTGTTGCCCATTTAGAATGTCCGGACATGCGAGACCCCTTCTATGTGCTTCTGGCCGGCAGCGGAGCGTCCCGCCGCATCAGCCCACGTTCCCATAAACGACAATATGATATACCGTCGCAGCTCGCCGGTACAGAGCTCGTAAAAATGATAGAAACCCGCCGGGCCGGCTCGCCCGCGCCGGGCTTCACCTAGTTGGGCATGATCGTGTCGATCGCGTCCGTCTTCGTGCTGATCGCCTTGCGGAAGCGCTCCTCGAACAGCGGATGCTTCTCCCAGCGATGCAGGTCGGTCGTCGCCTGGTGCGCGATGATCTGGTAGAACGGCAGCACGTAGAGCGGCATCATGAGCGGCTCGGCGATGTCGAACGGCAGGCGGACGGCGTGGTCGTCGTCCACGCGGTCGGAGTTCGAGATGATGAACGCATGGTCGGTCACCGTGCGCGCGGCCAGGTAGATGTCGACGGCGCGCTCGGAGCCGGGGCCGAAGTCGTCGACGCACACCACCGTGTAGCTGGGCGTGAGCTGCAGGTTCGGGCCGTGGATCCACTCCTCGCCCTCGTACGCGAAACTCGGGATCTGGATCGTCTCGCCGAACTTGAGCGCGCCCTCGCTGGCGATGCCGTAGGCCTGGAGGAAGCCGACGTGGTTCACCACGGTCATCGAGGTGAAGTCCGCGATGTGGCGGCGGTAGAGATCCCAGGTCGCCTGCTGGACGGCCTCGTGGCGGCGCGGCGCATCCGCCATCTCGTCCAGGAGTGCGGCGCGCTGCTCGGGCGTGACGGTGCCGGTGCGCACGCCGGCCTCGATGGCGAAGAGCATCAGGAACTGCGCGAGCGTGGCCACGCCCTTCGTGACGTAGCCGACCGTCTCCTCGCCCACGCCGTAATCGACCACGAGGTCGGCATGGTCTTTGAAGTCGGACGCGACGTTGCCCGTGAGGCCGATCGCCGTGATGCCGAGCTCGCGGAGCAGGTCGAGCGCCTGGATCGAGTTCGTAGAGCAGCCGCTCTGCGAGATCACGAACACGAAGTCGTCCTCATGCAGGTCGTGCTCGCCGAAGATGAACGTGGCGGGCGGCACGATCTTCACCTCGCGCTTGAGGTACCTCATCATGAAGTAGCGCGCGCACAGGGCACCGTTGAAGCTCGAGCCGCAGGCCACGATCCAGATGGCATGGCGCGGCCTCTGGACGTACAGGTCGACGAGCGCGCCCGTCAGCTCCTCGGCGCGCTCGACGTTGCGCTTGAGCTGCTCCGGCGTCTGCTCGATATAGGTGAGCATCGTGGGCTTGGTATCTGACATGGTTCCCCCTTGAACGACAGCACCTACAGCATACCGCCCGCGGCCGCGAAGGTCGCCCTCCGCCGCGCGAAAAAAGACCAGCCCGCCCGGTCGCCGCCGCTACAGGGACTCGATGACGCGCACGACCTCGTCCACGTAGTGCTCGCACTGCTCCATGGTGGGCGCCTCGACCATCACGCGCACGAGCGGCTCGGTACCGCTCGCGCGGATGAGCGCGCGGCCGTCGCCCTCGAGCGCCGCCTCGACGCTTTCCGCCGCGGCCTTCACGGCCTCGTTCTCCATGACGGCGTGCTTGTCCTCGACGCGCACGTTCTTGAGCAGCTGCGGGTAGATGGTGAGCGGCTCGGCCAGCTCGGCGAGGGTCTTGCCCGTCTCGATCATGGTCTGCATGATGCGCAGGCTCGTGTTCACGCCGTCGCCCGTGGCGCTGTACTCGGAGAAGATGATGTGGCCGCTCTGCTCGCCGCCGAGCGAGTAGCCGTGCTCGGTCATGCACGCGCTCACGTACTTGTCGCCCACATCGGTTTTCTCGTAGGAAATGCCCAGCTTATCGAGGGCCTTGAACAGGCCGAGGTTGCTCATGACGGTCGCGACGACGGTGTTGCCGGCGAGCTTGCCCTGGCGGGCCAGGTGCGCGCCGCACACGTACATGATGGTGTCGCCGTCGCACACGTTGCCGTACTCGTCCACCGCGATGCAGCGGTCCGCGTCGCCGTCGAAGGCGAAGCCCACGTCGAGCCCCTCCTCGCGCACGTACGCCTGCAGGCGCTCGATGTGCGTGGAGCCGCAGCCCTTGTTGATGTTGAAGCCGTCCGGCTCGTCCGAAATCACGTGCACCTCGGCGCCGAGCGCGTTGAACACGCCGGGCGCGACGGGCGTGGAGGCGCCGTTCGCGCAGTCGAGCGCGATGCGGTAGCCCTTGAGCGAGAACTTCGCGGAGCCGATGAGCGAGGCGATGTAGCGGTTGCGCCCCTCCACGTAGTCCACCGCGCGGCCGATGTGCTCACCCGTGGCGAGCGGCACGTCGATCTTGCCGTCGATGTAGTCCTCGACCTTCTGGAGCACCTCCGGGTTCATCTTGTAGCCGCCCGAGTCGATGAGCTTGATGCCGTTGTCGCAGTAGGGGTTGTGGCTCGCGGTGATCATGATGCCGCAGTCGAAATCGCCGTGGCGCACCACGTAGCTCACCGACGGCGTGGTGGTCACGCGCAGCACGTACGCGTCCGCGCCGCTCGACACGAGGCCGGCGACCAGGGCGTTCTCGTACATGTAGCTCGAGCGCCGCGTGTCCTTGCCGATGACCGCCTTGGCCTTGCGGCCCTGGCGCAGGCCGTAGTACCAGCCCACGAACTTGCCGATCTTGAACGCGTGGTCGACCGTGAGGCCGACGTTCGCCTCACCGCGGAAGCCGTCGGTGCCGAAGTATTTCATCGTTGCTCCTTTGCGGAAGAAACCGGGATGCTGTTCCATGACCATGGTACGCTCGCGCCATACCAGTCGGCCGTCTTACACGAGAACTACGGAGAGCGCCGCGGGCATGCAAAATTACCCCAGGGGTATTTTTACATGCTTTGGTGGCGCTTCAGCTCGAAGGCTCCTTCGTTGCGGCATGTAAAATTACCCCAGTGACTTTTTTACATGCGTTGACAGCCCTCCAGCTCAATAGCTTTTTTCGGCGTGGCATGTAAAAAAGTCGCTGGGGTAATTTTACATGAAAAAGTCGCTGGGGTAATTTTACATGCTACTGCACATAGTCGCGCTGCGGGCGCTTGGCATGCAGGGCGTAGGCGATGAGCCCCGCGCCGATGAAGATGAGCGGTAGCGACAGCAGCTGGCCCATGGTGATGACGCCGCCGAAGATGTAGCCCAGCTGCGCGTCCGGCACGCGCACGAACTCCACGAGGAAGCGCACGATGCCGTACCCGAGCACGAAGACGCCCAGGTAGGCGCCCTGCGGCAGCGGCGGCTTGCGGCGGCTCAGCACGTAGAGCACCGCGAAGAGCACGATACCCTCGAGGAAGGCCTCGTAGAGCTGCGATGGATGCCGCGGGATGTCGCCCGCCGCGCCGCCGAAGACCACGCCCCAGGGCAGGTCGGTCGGCTTGCCCCACAGCTCGCCGTTCACGAAGTTCGCGCAGCGCCCCAGGCAGAGCGCGATGGGCACCCCGATGATCGCGAGGTCGGCCATCGTCCACGCGGAGAGCCTGTAGATGCGGCACACGATGTAGCCGCCGAGCAGCCCGCCCACGAGCCCGCCGTGGAAGCTCATGCCGCCGTGGTTCGTCATGAAGATCTCGAGCGGGTGCTCCCAGTAGTACCCGTCGCCGTAAAAGACGACGTAGAACAGGCGCGCGCCCACCACGAGGCCGATCACCGCGCCGAACACGACCATCATGAGGTCGTCCTGGGAGATGTTGAGCCCCCAGCGCCGCTGCGTGCGCCACATCATGACGCCGCAGATGAGCGCGCCCACCACGTAGGCGATGCCGTACCAATAGATGGTGATGGGACCCACCGAGAGCGCGACGGGGTCGAGGCTTTGATAGAGTTCCGTGAGCATGGGGTCTCGTTAGCAGACGGGCCGTTAGAACGGGGTGTACTCGTCGAACAGGTCGGACATGCTGTCGCCGCCCAGCTCGTTCACCGCCACGACGCGGGTCACGCCGGGGACGTGCTCCTTCAGGATGCGCTCGATTCCCATGGAGAGGGTGAGCTGGCTCATGGGGCAGCCGGCGCAGTGGCCGAGCAGCTCGAGCGAGACGACGCCGTCATCATCGACGCCCACGTACTCCATGTCGCCGCCATCGGCCTGCAGGTTCGGGCGAATCTGCTCGAGCACCTGCTTCAAGAGGTCTTCATTCACTGCCATGAGGATTCCCTTCACGCCCGCACGGCGCGCGGCGGGCTCGTATTCGTTGCGTTGACTGCACGAAGTATACCCGCATTTCCCGCTCCAAGCACGAGCGATGTGGCGGCGGCGCGGCGCGGGGCGGGGTCGCGCGGCCGTACGCTGCCGCTGCGCACGAGGGAACCGGGCCGGAGGCGCGTGGCGCGGGGGTTCGGGCCTCGATACTGTGTGGAAATCGCGACACCTCGAGTAGCGACGCCTGAGCGCCAACAAAACCGCAGGATTTTGAGGGGTGTGGGCCTTGTCTACTCGCCCGTTTCAAAATCCCACACAGTATCGGCGCTCGAACTTCCCGACACGCGCCTCCGGCGGCAAAATACCCGCCCTCGCACACCCCTCGCGCCCCCGTTCGCCCGCGCCGCAACCGGTCAGCGACCGCGCCGCCCCTCGTCCTCGATGCGGTAGACCTCGAGCTCCCACTGCTTGCGCCGGTTCTTCGCCACCGTGTCCAGGATGCAGCCCGTGCAGAACGAGAGCGCGCCGCAGAAGACGAGCCCCGTGGCGAGCACGGCCGACGGCAGCTTCGAGACGTATCCCGTGGCGGCGAACTCGGCTACCACCGGGAAGCCCACGGCGATGCCGAGCACGATGAACACGAGCGCGGCGAGTGAGAAGAACTTGAACGGATGGCAGTCCTTGAACAGCGCGCCGATGGCCATGAGCACGCGCAGGCCGTCCGAGACCGTCGAGAGCTTCGACGTCGAGCCCGCGGGGCGGTCGCGGTAGGTGATGGGCACCTCGCGGATGCGCCAGTCCATGTCGACCGCGTGGATCGAGATCTCGCATTCGAGCTGGAACCCGCGCGACACCACGGGGAAGCTGCGGGCGAACACCCGGCTGAACGCGCGGTAGCCGCTCATGACGTCGTGGAACCCGTAGCCGTAGATGAGGCGGATGAGCCAGCGCACCAGATCGTTGCCGAAGCCGTGGAAGGCGCGGTCGTTCTCGTGCGCGTAGCTGCCGTTCGAGAGGCGGTCGCCCACGGTCATGTCCGCCTCGCCAGCGAGCACGGGCCCGATGAGCGCGGGCGCGGCCTCAGCGGGGTACGTGTCGTCGCCGTCCACGAGCAGGTAGCAGTCCGCGTCGATGTCGCGCAGCATCTGGCGCACCGTCACGCCCTTGCCCTGGCGCGGCTCGAAGCGCACGAGCGCGCCGTGCTCGCGGGCGATGCGCGCGGTGTCGTCCGTTGAGTTGTTATCGTAGACCCAGATCGCGGCATCGGGCAGCACGCGGCGGAAATCGTCCACGACCTTACCGATGGTGACGGCCTCGTTATAGCAGGGTATGAGCACTGCGACGCGCGGGCAGGCAGCGGAGCCCCCGGTGGCCGCGGCGAGGTTGTCAGCACATTCAGGCATCGATGGCCTCCTTGTTGCTTCGGGTGAACAGCAGCGCGCACATGAACGGCGCGAGGAACGCCACCGGGTACGCGTAGCGGAAATAGGTCGTCGCGTTGCACGGCCCCACGAGCGCCACCGCGAGTACCACCCACGCGGCGGCGAGCACCGGGGCGAGCGGGCGCACCCGGCGCGTCGCGGCGTAGACCGTCGCGAGCGCGAGCACCCAGTCGTAGAGCGCCGCCTGCATGGTGAGCGTGGTGAAGGGGATGCTCTGGAAGAGCAGGCGGTACCCCTCGCACGCGCCGCTCAGGACGCGCGAGACGGGGTTCTCCGCGGGGGCGAAATCGAAGTAGGGTGCGATGCCCGAGCTGAACCAATCAACCTCGGTGCTCGCCATCACCTCCGCGCTGGAGGCGGGCGTGTAGCTCCAGACCATCGCCCTCCCCGCGTAGAAGTACCCGTAGTAGTTCTCGGCGAGCGCCTCGAGGAAGCAGCCGGGCTCCTCGGCGAACCACTGCGCCCAAAGCCGCATGAACCGGGCGAGATCCTCCGGCGTGGCGTCCTCGCGGAAGGTCGCCTTCACGGGATCGGACTTCGAGGGGGTGTAGATGGCGGCGAGCTCGTTCGCGTCGAGCACGGCGTCGACCGTGCGGAACTCCTCGGCCGAGACGCTTCCGGGGTGGTCGCGCATGAAGCGAGCGACCTGCTGGAAGGGGATCGAGAGCACCTCGCGCTTGCTCGAGGGCGAGATGCCGAGCGCCGGGTAGACCACATTCGAGAGCGCGAGCGACACGAGCACCGCGACCAAGAGGGCGACCGCCGGGTAGCGCCGCGCGCCCAGCTGCCTCCGCACCAGCACCAGCGCCACCAGACACGCGAGCGCGACCGTCACGAGCATGCCGCTCCGCAGCAGCGCCGTGCCGAGGGCGGAGAGCAAAAGCAGCGTGACGTGATGGGGCGGGAGCGCGAAGGACGACGGGGACGGTGCGGCGCGGCGCGCGGGCGGGCTTGCGGGCGCGGGTCGCGCGTCCGCCGGGTTCCCTGGCTGCCCGTCCGGCTGCCCGGCACGCGACCGCGCACGCCACACGAGGTACGCGAGCTCCATCGCGAACACGAGCAGGACGGCCGCGAAGGGCACGTCCTTCGTCACGATCACGCTGTAGTTCGAGAACGCCGGGACGAGCGCGATGAACGCGAGCACGACGAGGCGCACGCGCGAGCGGACGCCCATGAGCGCGAGCAGGCGGAGCGCCCACGCGATGGCGGCGATGTCGAGAGCCCATTGGAGCAGGGCGTAGAGGAAGATGCCCGCGTTCTCGTTGCCGAAGAGCGCCATCCCAGCCTGCACGCAGAGACCGACCATCGCGGTGTGCAGTGGCGGATGGTGCTGGGTGAGGAGGACGGCGGGGTCGATGAGCTCGACCGATTCGCTGATATGGTTGGGCAGGCCGAACCATTGGAGAATCTGGGTGTTCGTGTCCCACATGAAGAGCGCGGGCGCGTACCCGATGAGCACCGGCAGCCAGGCCACGGCGAGCACGGCCGCGGGAACGGCGAAGGGATGCCGGTCGAGGGCGGCGCGGGCGCGGGCGCATATGCCGCGACGGCCGGCCTGAGCCGGCGCGGGCGGCGCGGACACAGCGCTCCCCCGGGCGGCTGCAACGCTCCCCCGTGCGCAATCGAGCCAGGAAAACAGCAGGCAGATGCCGGCATGCGCCAGCACGAGCCAGCCCAGGAAGAATATGGCCGACCGGAGCGCCTCCGCGATGCCGCCGGTGACGTAGGCGCTCGACCCCACCTCGTCGAAACTCCGGCCGAAGAGCATGGCGGCTGCGAAGAGCGCGGCCACGACCCACGCCGCGCGCCCGCCGGCACGCCGCGCGGACGAATCGCTCACGCCGTGCACCGCGCGCAACGGCGCGAACAGCAGGGCAGCGAAGAGCACGGTGACGAGTGCCTCGTCGCGGGAGGGCAGCGAGCACAGCACTTTCGCGACGACGTACGCCGCGCCGTGGACGCTGCCGAAGAGGCTGCGAATCTCCTGAGATGACGCGCCCGCGAGGTCGGTAAAGACCCCGAGCGCACATAGTGCTGCAAGCGCACCGGGGAGCAGAAGCTCCCGGGCGGAATACTTTTTTGACATAACCCCCCCCCCGGTCGATCCTCCCCCCTTGGAAAGACCACCAGAACGGAATCAAGCCAGACCGACGTCCCCGTGCAGCAAACAGGAACAACCGCGTTAGGGTACCACGCGATGGCGCATCCGATGAAACGTCCACAGAACTGAAGCGACACTCAGGGCGCGCTTTGCGCCGGAGGATGCCAGCGGGAACTATCGTGAAGAAGCCCCGATCCCCTAGTCCCGTGAGGTATACGAATAGATGTCACCATTGTAATTCGTCTCGGTATATTCAAATGGCACGAGCACACCGTCAACGCGCGTATAGGTGCAGTGAGATACACGGAATAACGCGATATCGTCCGCCTGCAAAAGCCTCCGCTGTTCAAGGGTCGGAAGTACCGCGCGGAACTCGCTCCCCTGATATATGCGCGGTAGCCCAAGCGAATCAACAAAGGCGTAGAACGATTGGTCGAGACAGCGCACATCGATTGCGGGAATGATCGCCGCCGAAACATAGTTGTAGCTGATGGCAATGGGTTTACCGTCGCCTGTTCGCAATCGCGCGAAATAGTGAATGAGATCTCCATCCGAAAGCCCAAGGCGGTCCGCGATGTTCGGAGCGTCCTCGCCACGAATAACCTCATATGAAAGCAGCTGGGACCCCGCCTTCTTGCCGATGGCCTCCATGTCTTCGGTAAAGCTCCTCGAACTGTCGGAGGGTTTCACCACTTGCGTCGCTTTCACGAAGCTGCCCTTACCGGGAATTCGTTCGATATAGCCTTCCTTCGAGAGATTCAGAAGCGCCTTGTTGACCGTCATCCGGGAGAACCCGAAGCGGCGACCGAGCTGCTCCTCGGTCATGATCTTGCTTCCAACCTTTAGCGAACCGTCGGCGATGCCGCCTTTGATGAACTCCTCAATCTGCCGATATTTCGCCGTCTGACCCATGGGGAGATCCCTTTTCCCGTTATCCGGAACCCTACCGCTTGCGCGAGCTTTAAACCGTTTGCCGCTTTCAGTATACCGCTAAGGAAACATAACCGTAACTTTGTATATACATTTAGAAATAGTAAGGGCAATATATCTATACTTTTCGTATCGTCCAATCTGTTCGGAGGGAGTCCACATGGTAGAGCTGCTACGAGTCGACGATCGCTTACTCCACGGTCAAGTTGCCTACGCCTGGTCAAAGAGCTTACCGATCAACCTCATCGTCATCGCGAACGACGAGGTGTCCCAGGACAAAACCGCGAAGGCAACATTCGCCCTTGCAAAGCCTGCAGGAATGAATCTGGTTATCTCAACGATCAAGAAGACCATCGCATTCCTCGGTTCAGAGAAAGCTCGGAATTATCGCGCGCTTGTGCTGGTAAACAATCTCGACGATGCCGCCGCAATCGCACGATCAACGGAGGGTATTTCAGCCATCAACGTTGGCGGCATGCGCGAGTGCGACGGCTCGAAGCGGTACCTGCCCGCCGTTTGCCTCACCCCGCACGATACGGAAGTCATCGCTGCGCTCTCCCATGAGGGCTACGAGGTATACGCCCAACAGGTTCCCAGCGATACAAAGACCAATCTCGCCGGTCTTCTGGGATAGGCGCCACGCAGGCGAGCGGCAGCGCGACCAGAGCAGACGCTCCCTGCGTAGCTCTCGCCCCCTCAACGTCTGTTAATCCATAGAAAGGAATGCACATGACCGTCTTTCAAGAAGTGCTCCTCGGTCTTGTGGCCGTAATCGGTTGGTGCGAGTACGTCGACGGAATTAACAAATCAACACGACCCCTTGTTATGTGCACGCTCACTGGTCTTGTCCTTGGCAACCTTACCCAAGGCGTTATCATCGGCGGGACGCTCGAGCTCGCCACTATGGGCATGATGGGCATCGGCATTTCGATTCCCATCAACATCACCATAGCCGGTGTCCTGGGCGCAGGCTTCGCCATTGCAGGCGGTCTTTCTGCCGAGGCTGCCGTGGCGCTCGCGATTCCCGTAGGTATCGTCTATCGCCTGCTCGAGCATCTCGCTACGACCGGATACGACCTCATCGCCGCCAAGATGCTCTTCACGCATCCCGAGCGCAACACGCCACAGCGCGTTACCCAAGCCTTTTGGATCATCTTCGGGGCATCGTGCCTGTTCATGTTCCTGTCGGTGTTCCTGAGCCTGCTTATCGGTGCCGACGTGGTCGCGAACATCGCCAACGCCATCCCCGATAGCATCATGAACGCCATCGGCACGGGCACGAACCTGCTTGCCGCCCTCGGCTTCGCCATGCTCTTCAACCTTACGCAGTCGCCGAAAACGCTTGCCTTCTTCTTCATCGGTTTCGTGCTCGCCTCGTACCTCGGTATGCCCACGATGGGCATCGCCATCATCGGTGCAGGTGCGGCTGCAATCGCGTACTTCTTCACCGATAACGGACAGGTAGCCAACACAGAGAGCGACGAAATCCTCGACGACTTCGACGCTCTCGCCGATGCACCCGTCGAACAGAAACGCGCTGAACGCCTGCTGGGCCGCGTCGACCTTACGAACATGTTCTTCAAGTCGTTCGGCCTCGAAGGTCCCTTCATCTACTCGCGCCTGCAGGCGATCGGCTGGTGCCGCTCCATGCTGCCTGCCATCGAGAAGATTTACACCACGGACGAAGAGCGCTGCGCCGCCATCAATCGCCATCTCGAGTTCTTTAACACCAACCCCGAGTTCTCGACATTCATCTTGGGTATCTCGGCTTCCATGGAAGAGCAGAACGCGCAGGATCCGAACTTCGATACCGCGAGCATCAATAACGTCAAGGCCGGCCTCATGGGTCCCATCGCAGGTATCGGAGATAGCTTCTGGTGGGGTATCGTCAAGACAGTCGCATCGGGCATTGGCTGTCAATTCGCCATGCAGGGTAACGTGCTCGGCCCCATCCTGTTCCTGCTCATCTTCAATATCCCCCACTGGACAATCCGCTACATCCTCGCCCAGAAGAGCTATGAGCTGGGGCATCGCATTCTCGACGCCATGACCGAAAACGGCATCATCGAGAAGATCTCGCTCTGCGCAGGCATCCTCGGCATGATGGTAATCGGCGCCATGACGAGCTCGATGATCAGCATCTCCACGCCACTTGTATTCAATATGGCCAACGGCGTCACACTCGAGCTGCAGGCCGTGCTCGACGAGATCCTGCCCAACCTACTGCCGCTCGTGACGATGCTCATCGTGGCGTGGCTGCTGCGCAAGAATGTGAAGGTCGTACCGCTTATCTTCGGCATTCTGGCTTTCGGTATCGTGTTCAACCTGCTGGGCATCATCGTCTAACGTCACCCGCATCAATTCTGAAAGGTATCGACCGTGAGAAGCATGTATACCTATATCGAACAAGCACCCACCGTGTGCCGCGCGATTCTCGATACGCGCGATGAGCGCGTGGGCGGCCTCGTGCAACTCTTCTGCGCTCGCCCCTACCGGCGGCTTCATATCGTTGCCTCCGGATCCTCTTACAATATCGCCATGACCATGCGAGATTTTTTGCAGGCCGCGCTCGGCATCGAGGTGACGGTCGGCTGGCCCATGAGCTACATACTGTACGACCATCTGCAACCCGGCGACACATTCGTGCTGTGCCTCTCGCAATCGGGAAAGAGCACGAACACCATTGCTGCCGTCGAAAAGGCTGTTGAGCGCGGCAATACCGTCGCGGTGCTCACCTGTAACGCCAATGCGCCCATCGATGCCGCAGGCGGGAATGTGTTTGAATATGGCAGCGGGACAGATGACTACTACGTGGGCAAAGGCTTCCCTTCGAGCTGCACATACCTCGCCCTCTTCGGCATCATGGCGGCTTCCATGCGCGGCACACTTGAGGACGAAACGCGGGATGCACTGATCGACGCGCTCTCCACGGAGATTGGCGGCATGCAGGATGCTTTTGAAAAGGCACAGGCATTTTGCGCAGAGCACATCAATGAGCTCGTACGTGCTCGCCGCATCATGACCGTCGGAATCGGTGGAGGATACGGCCTCGCACTCGAAGGCGCACTCAAGCTCAATGAGATGACGGGCATCGCTGCAAACGCCTACGAGATGGAAGAATTCGTGCATGGACCTACCTATGAAATTCGCAAAGACCATGTCGTGATGCTTGTGGACTTAGGTGGTCCGGGTCATGAACGTATGATGCAACTTTCACAAGCACTGCACTTGCTCACTGATCATGTATTTGTGATTGCGGCAACTGAAGGGTACGACGAATATTCCCTTGAACTGGGCACAAGCTCCGGACGCAATGTGGGTTCAAAGAGCGACCTTGCCGCGATTCGCGCTATCATCCCCTTCCAAACTGCGGCTGAAGCTATCTGCAGCAAGCTCGATATGCTGAGCTATAACCTCGTCAACTTCGACTTCGAGCAGGAAATGAAGACGAAGGCGTAGGCGCTTTAGCATACCCGGTCCCGGGCGATGCCTGGTCACATACCATGCTATCGCCCGGGCTATCTGCCTTGATCCGCGCCCGCACGCCTTCGCACACCTACCCCGCGAGCCCGCTCGCCACGCTCGCGAACGCGATGATGACGCCGACGATGGACTCGCCGCCGAGCACGCCGGAAGCCACGACCGCGCCGGTCTCGTCGAGCTCCTTCGCCGCCGCGGCACCCGCGCGCTGCGCCCGCGCCGCGCGCACGCGGTCGAACGCCACGCGGACGAGCGCTCCCACCGCGGTGGTGAGCGACATGTAAAACGGCAGGTACACGCCCAGGCCGAGCATCATGGCGGGAATCCCCGCGCAGTACAGGAGCGTCCCTCCCACCAAGCCGATCACGAACGCGGGCACGCTCGGGATACCGGCGACCATCGTGGCCACGACGTTCGCCTGCGCCGCGATGAACTCCGCATCGGCGCCGAACGCGTCCGTGCCGTACGCCGCCACGATGGCGAGCATCACCGCGACCGCCACCACGGCGCCCAGGAGCGCGCCGATGGCCTGGCCGATCCACAGCGTGCGCGGGTCGGTCCCGATGATCTGCCCGGTCTTGAAATCGCTCATCACGTCGCCCGCGAGGCCGCACGCCACGGCGATAATGCCCGCGACGAAGAAGAGCTGCACCTGGGTGGTTCGCGAGAATGCCGCTACGAACAGCAGCACGATGAGGCCGAAGATCTCCATGGGGTCGATGCCGGACTGGCCCACGGACTGCGCGCTCATGATGGCCGTCACGAACGAGAGCGCAACGATCGCCACGGAGACAAGGGGCGAGAGCCCGAGCCCCATGCAGCAGATGAGCGCAGCTGCGGCGACGAAACACGCGAGCGCGCCCGCATCGAGGCGCGAGAGGTGCCGCAGGGCGCCGGCGAGCATGCCCGTGCACCTGGTTGCGTCCGCCGCCGCACGCCCGGTTGCGCCCTCCGCCGCGTCGCCCGCGCGACCGCCGCGATCCCGCGCGCCGCGCACAAGCGGCCAAACGATGTCCTTCGCCACCACACCGAGGCCGGAACCCATCATGAGCCCCATGCCCAGGCTACTCACGATGCCCTGCGCCGTCGCGACGTCCCACAGCCCCAGCGCGGTTCCGCCCACGGTGATCCCGAACGCCGCGAGCACCGCGCCCGCCATCCACCAGGCAACGGAGCGGCCGCCCACGAGGAACCCCACGGAGAGGCGCATGGGCGACGCCTGGATGCCGAAGCTCACGCCGGGGATCGGCAGCGTGGCCACCAACGCCGGAATCCACCCGAGCACGTCGCGCGCCACGCACCACGCGCCCGCGAACGCCATGGAACCGAACAGCTTGCGACCGGTGGAGCCGCCCGCCGTGCTCGCGAGCAGGGTCTCGGCGGCAGCGGTGCCGATGGGGTACTCCAGGTCGCTCTCCTCCACGAAGCGCCTGCGTATGAGCGCCGTGCACACGAGCCCCAGCAGCGTGCCCACAAGCGCCACCGCGAGCAGCTCCCACCAGCTCACCTCCACGCCGAGCCCCAAGATCCAGATGCCCGGCACCGTGAACGCGATGCCCCCCGCCACCATGGAGCCCGCGGACATGATGACCTGCGTGATATTCGCTTCATTCAGGCTTGTTCGCCCCATCGCGCGCAGCAGCACGAGCGCGGTGATGGATGTGAAGATGGTCGGCCACGGCAGCGCGCCCATCTTGAGGGCGGTGTAAACCGACGACGCCGTGATGATGACGCAGCCGACGCAGCCGATAACGATGCCGGCAGCGCTCAGCTGCCCGCGCAGCCCCGCGCGGGTACCCGTTTCGCTCATATGCGTCCCTTCGTATATCCGCTCCCCCTCGGCGGGGAGTCGGGTTACGGACCGGATGCGGTCGATTATAGCCCGCGGCATGCCCTGCGAAGGCGTTTTTCTCAAGCTGACGCGTTTTCTAGCACGTTAGTTCAGATATGCACGATGCATGAAACGTGCTCCGGCGGCGGTGCAGCAGAGCCGCGCACATGCTTCGAACGTCCAACGAAACGCGCGCCGCCTCGTTTTTCACGCGCGGAACCGAAAATGTGGTGATGAAATTCAGATATGCACGATGGGGGCACGCCCTGCGCGTCCGTCTGCGTCCCCTCGAACCCTATCGGACGAGGAAATCCTGGGAAAATGAGCATGTGACGTGCCGAAGGCATGCGAAATGCGGCCGCGTAGCCCGCCATCGCGCCGCGCAATCGTGCATATCTGAACTACACCACCATTTTTCGATGATCGCCGTGAAATTCCCCTCGAAGCACGGCCGAAGGCGCCATCGCGAACGGTTGGCACCCCCATCCGCTCCCCTGACGCCCCCCATCGCGCAGCCAGCCACCCAGAACGACCGTGGTACAGTGTCCCCATCACACGATGCGAAGGAGCCCCCATGTCCCACGTTCTCACCGTCGACGTCGGCAACACCATGACGCATATCGGCCTGTTCTCGGTCGAGGGCACGGGGACCCAAGCCGGCACCGTCGAACTCCTCGGATCCTGCGCGCTCACGACGCGCGAGCGCATCACGGCCGACGAGGCGCGCATCCAGCTCAATCAGGCGCGCTCCCTCATGCCGCGCGTCGAGCCCGACGGCGTTGTGCTCTCCTGCGTGGTGCCCACGCTCACCAGCGCATGGCGCGCCGCGCTCGGCACCGCCTGCGACGTGCGCGCACTTGTCGTGGGGCCGGGCATCAAGACCGGCATCCGCATGAGCTACGACGACCCTGCGGAGGTGGGACCGGACCGCATCGCCGACGCGGTGGCGGCGCGGGCGACGTACGGCGCGCCCGTCGTGGCCATCGACCTTGGAACCACGACGAACTTCGAGGTCATAGACGAGCAGGGCGCGTTCGCCGGCGGCATCATCGCCCCGGGCGTGGCGCTCGGCGCCCGCGCGCTCGAGCAGGCTGCCGCGCGGCTGCCCGTCATCGAGCTGCGCGCGCCGAAGCGCGTCATCGGGCGCAGCACGCGCGCCGCCATGCAGTCCGGCGTGGTACTCGGCGAGGCCGCGCGCATCGACGGGCTCATCGACGCCATCTTCTCCGAGCTGGGCTATGAGGCGCCGATCGCACTCACCGGCGACGGCGCCTCGAGCCTCGCTGCGCTCCTGCGCCACAGCGTCACGGTCGACGACACGCTCACGCTGCGCGGCCTCGCGCTCATCTGGCGCGCGAATGTAAAATAACCCCTGGGGTTATTTTACATTGTGGCCGAGGCGCTCGGCGACGGCCGTCACGGCATCATCGCTCACCGCGCCGCAGGCCGAGCAGGAACCGCTGCCCGCGCTCGCCGCGTCATCGCCGTGGAACGGGCGAAACTTGCTGTCGTCCATATCCATCGCGAGCGGCTTCACGCTCTCCATCACGAAGCCCTTGCCGGCGCGCAGGTTCTCCTTCGCCACCGAGATCATGAGCTTGATGCGGTTGAGCTGGTTCACCTCGGACGCGCCCGGGTCGTAGTCCACGGCCACGATGTTGCTCTCGGGGTGCTGGCGGCGCAGCTCCTTGATCACGGCCTTGCCCACCACGTGGTTCGGCAGGCACGCGAACGGCTGCGTGCAGATGATGTTCGGCGCGCCGTGGTCGATGAGGTCGAGCATCTCGGCCGTGAGGAGCCACCCCTCGCCCATGTTGTTGCACAGGCTCAGCACACGCGTGGCCTTCTCGGCCATGACCGAGATGGGCTCTGGCCGCTCGAAGCGCGCGCTCTTCTCCAGGAGCTCGTCCACCGGCTTGCGCATCCAGTCCACGAGCCCGATCACTGCGTCCATCGCGCCGCGCGACGCCGCCGAGCTGCCGAGCTCGTCCTTTTGCACCTTGGCGTTGCTCATGGAGTAAAGGAAGAAGTCCAGAAGGCCCGGCACCACGGCCTCGCAGCCCTCGGCCTCGATGACGTCGACCACGTGGTTGTTCGCCGTGGGGTGGAACTTCACGAGGATCTCGCCCACCACGCCCACGCGCGGCTTCGTGCCCTCGCCCTCGAGCGGCAGCGTGTCGAACGCGTTGATGGCCTCGCGCGAGAGCTTCGTGAACGAGCGGCGCGTGAAGTTGGGCGCGAGTGCGCGGACACGCTCCATGTACTCCTCGAAGAGCGCGTTCGCCGAGCCGGGGACGGCCTCGTAGGGACGCGTGCGGTAGAGCATCTGCATCATGACGTCGCCGAAGAGCACGCAGTACACGGCGGCCTTGAGCAGCGGGACGGTGAGCTTGAAGCCGGGGTTCTGCTCGTCGAGTTTCACGGCCGAGAGGCTGATGACGGGCACCTGGGGGTTGCCGCTCTCGCGCAGCGCCTTGCGGATGAGCGCGATGTAGTTCGTGGCGCGGCAGCCGCCGCCCGTCTGCGAGATGATGACGGCCGTGCGGTTGAGGTCGTACTTGCCGCTCTCGATGGCTTCCATGATCTGGCCGGTCACGAGGATCGACGGGTAGCAGATGTCGTTGTTCACGTAGCGCAGGCCGGCCTCGACGGCGCCGCGGTCGGTGGAGGGCAGCAGCACGAAGTTGTAGCCCGCCGCCTTCATGACCTCCTTGACCAGGTCGAAGTGGATGGGCGCCATCTGCGGGCACAGGATGGTGTAACCCGCGTCGCGCATCTCCTCGGTGAACTGCACCTTGGGGAATGCCGCGCTGGCAGCCCGGCGCTGCGCCGCGAGCGCGTACTTGTGCGTGGCGAAGGCGGGCGCGTCGGCGCTCGGCGCCACGGGGGCGGCGTCGCCCTGCTCGTACGACTCGCCGGCGGCCGCGGCCTCGGCGGCGCGCTCGGCCTCCTGGTCCTTGAGCGCGGCCATGAGCGAGCGCACACGGATGCGCGCCGCGCCCAGGTTTGACACCTCGTCGATCTTGAGCACGGTGTAGATCTTGCCGGAGCCCTCGAGGATCTCCTGCACCTGGTCGGTGGTGAGCGCGTCCAGGCCGCAGCCGAAGGAGTTCAGCTGGATGAGGTCGAGGTCGTTGCGGAGCGTCACGAGCTTCGCCGCGCGGTAGAGGCGGCTGTGGAACATCCACTGGTCCACGACGCGGATGGGGCGGTCGGGCTTCACGAGGTGCGCGACCGAATCCTCCGTGAGCACCGCGAAGCCGAAGCTCGTGATGAGCTCGGGCAGGGCGTGGTTGATCTCCGGGTCGTTGTGGTAGGGACGGCCGGCGAGCACGATGCCGTGGCCACCGTGCTCCTCGATCCAGTGGAGAGCCTCCTCGCCCATGGTCTGGATCTGCTCGTGGAAGCGCGCGTCCTCCTCGTAGGCCGCGTTCACGGCGGCGTCGATCTCGGAGCGCGTGATCTTGGGCCCGCGCACACGGCCGCGGCCGGCCTCGGCGTCGGCCACGCGCTCGACGGCGATGAGCTCGTACAGGCGGCGCTTGAGCTCCACCTTGTCGTGGTACGGCACGAACGGGTACATGAACTCGACGTGCTTGCTCTCGATCTCGTCGATGTTCAGGCCGAGCGCCGTGGGATAGCTCATGACGATGGGGCAGTTGTAGCAGTTGCCCGCCGCCGGGTCCTCCTTGCGCTCCCAGCGGATGCACGGCATCCAGATGAAGTCGACGTCCTTGTCGATGAGGTTCATCACGTGCCCGTGGCTGAGCTTGGCCGGGTAGCACACGCTCTCGCTCGGCATGGACTCGATTCCGGCCTCGTAGGTCTTCTTGCTCGAGTTGTCCGAGAGCACCACGCGGAAGCCGAGCTTGGTGAAGAACGCGTGCCAGAACGGGTAGTTCTCGTACATGTTGAGCGCGCGCGGGATGCCGACGGTGCCGCGCGGCGCGTCCTCCTCCGCGAGCACGGGGCGGTTGAACAGCAGCTCGTTCTTGCGGGTGAAGAGGTTCGGCACCCGGCTGCGCTTACCGTGGTTGCCGGCGCCCTTCTCGCAGCGGTTGCCGGTGATGAACTTGCGCCCGCCGCCGAAGTCGTTGATGGTGAGCTGGCAGTTGTTGGAGCAGCGGCCGCAGCGCGCGTGGCGCTGCTTCACGGTGAGCTCGGCGATCTCGTTGGCGGAGAGGATGGTCGAGGTGCCCGTGGCGCCCGCGCGGTCGCGCGCGAGGAGCGCCGCGCCGTAGGCGCCCATGCAGCCGGCGATGTCCGGGCGCACGGCGTCCACGCCGGTGAGGAGCTCGAAGGCGCGCAGCGTCGCGTCGCTCATGAACGTGCCGCCCTGCACGATCACCTGCGTGCCGATCTCACGCGGGTCGCGCAGCTTGATAACCTTGAAGAGCGCGTTCTTGATCACGGAGTACGAGAGTCCCGCCGCGATGTCGCCCACCGTGGCGCCCTCCTTCTGCGCCTGCTTCACGCGGGAGTTCATGAAGACGGTGCAGCGGCTGCCCAGGTCGACGGGCTGGCGCGCGCCGATGGCCTCGTGCGCGAACTCCTCGACGCCCATGTCCATGGACACGGCGAAGCTCTCGATGAAGGAGCCGCAGCCCGAGGAGCATGCCTCGTTGAGCATGATGTGCTCGATCACGCCGTCAGCCACGCGCAGGCACTTCATGTCCTGGCCGCCGATGTCGAGGATGAACTGCACGCCCGGCAGGAAGGCCTTCGCGCCGCGCAGGTGCGCCACCGTCTCGATCTCGCCCGAGTCGGCCTTGAGCGCCTCGATGAGGAGCGCCTCGCCGTAGCCCGTGGTGGTCACGTGGCCGATGGAGCAGCCCTCCGGGATATGCGCGTAGAAGTCGGCCATGATGGTCTTGGCCGTGCCCAGGATGTCGCCGTTGTTGTTGCCGTACCAGGTGTAGAGGAGCTGGCCGTCCTCGCCCACCATCGCGGCCTTCATGGTGGTGGAGCCGGCGTCGAGGCCGATGAACACGCGGCCGCGGTAGCTCGCCAGGTCGCCGCGCGGCACGACCTCCTTGTCGTGGCGCTCCTTGAAGGCGGCGTAGTCCTCGGGCGTGGCGAAGAGCGGGTCCAGGCGCGCCACCTCAGAGCCCTGCGTGTCGCCGAGAGCGTCGATGGCCTCGATGAGCTGCGGGAAGGTGCTCAGCTTCTCGGACTCGTGCGCCATGGCGGCGCCGCTCGCCACGAAGAGGTGCGCGTTCTCGGGCACGATGCGGTGCGCCTCGTCGAGGTCGAGCGTGATGTAGAAGCGGCGGCGCAGCTCGGAGAGGTACTGCAGGGGGCCGCCCAGGAAGGCGACGTTGCCGCGGATGGGACGGCCGCAGGCGAGGCCGGAGATGGTCTGGGTCACCACGGCCTGGAAGATGGAGGCGGCCACGTCCTCCTGGCGCGCGCCCTCGTTGAGCAGCGGCTGCACGTCGGACTTCGCGAACACGCCGCAGCGGGAGGCGATGGGGTAGATCGTGGTGGCGCCCTTGGCGAGCTCGTTCAGGCCGGAGGCGTCGGTGTGCAAAAGCGTGGCCATCTGGTCAATGAACGCGCCCGTGCCGCCGGCGCAGGTGCCGTTCATGCGCTGCTCGATGCCCTGGTCGAAGTAGATGATCTTCGCGTCCTCGCCGCCGAGCTCGATGGCCACGTCCGTCTGCGGAATGAGCGTCTCCACGGCGCGCTTGCTCGCGATGACCTCCTGCACGAACTCGAGGCCGAGCCACTGGCTGAGCAACAGGCCGCCGGAGCCAGTGATGGCGCAGGTCATCTGCGCGTCGGGCAGCACGCGGACGGCCTGGTCGAAGAGGTCGCGGGCGCAGGCGCGCACGTCGGTGTGGTGGCGCTGGTACTTGGCGTAGACGATCTGGTTGGCGTCGTTCAGCACGGCGAGCTTGACGGTGGTGGAGCCCACGTCGATGCCCAGGTGCAGCGCGCCCGTGGCCGCCTCGGGGTTCCAGATCGCGCCCTCGACGGCGGTCGCCTCGGGGGCGGCGGGGGTGGCGGGCGCCTCGGGCTGCGCGGGTGCCTCCGCCTGCGGTGCGGCCGCCTGCGTCGCGGCCGTCTCGTTCAGCGTATCCTCGGCGCGCATATCCTGCTCGCCCATCACGGGAATCTTGACCATCGAATCCTCCTTTACCGCATGGCCCCTATCGGGGGTCGCACGCGTTCAGTCCCATAAGCTTCATGCCGTACGCGGGCACGTTGATGTCGATCGGCTGGCCGTACAGGTCGCCGGGGCGCACGAAGGCGATGACCGTCATGATGCGCGCCATGGTCTCCGGGCTCTCGGCCAGGCCGCCGGCGAACCAGCGCTGCACGACGCCGACCTCAGCGGCGACCACATACGACAGGTAGTAGTCGAAGAACGTGTCGAGCACGCCGGGGAAGATGCCGTTCCGCATGCGCTCGGCGACCGTCTCGCGGGCGATGGCCTGGATGCGCTGGACGAACGCCGCGTCGCCCTGGGGGCTCAGCAGCGCGCCGATCACCGCGCCGTCGCGCTTGAGGTACGCGAGCAGCTCCACCGAGCCAGGCGCGGGCTCGAGCGCATCGATGTTGCGGTAGAGCGACGGCAGGTCCGCCGCCGAGATGCGCGCGATGCGCGTACGCAGCTCATCGAGGATCTCGCCCTCGACGTGGTCGATGAAATCGGGGATGTCGCGGTAGTGCGTGTAGAACGTGCGGCGCGTGAGGCCCGCGCGCTCCGTGAGCGCCGCCACGGTCACGCCGGAGAGATCCTGGCCGCTGTTCAGCTCGTCCGCGAGCGCCTGGCGCAGCAACCGCTGCGAGCGCAGGCTGCGACGATCGCATTTCCCCAGTTCATGGGTGCATACGGTGGTTGTTGGCATGCCCTGCCCCTCATATGCGGCGGCGCCCCGCGGCAACCGCCCGCTCTTTCACTTCGTGAGTATTATTGCACACCATGTGAATTATCAAGGGGGTACCGAGCGGTCACCGCGAGGAGTTCACAAGCGTCAAGGTTTCGTAAGACGCTGGGGTCGGGTTCAAATGACTCACTAAGTCAATTGAACCCGACCCCTATGACTCAAGACATAACGTGCGCCTTATATTCGTGAAGCCCCTAGACGGCGGCATCGTCCTGATATTCCCCGCGATCCCAGCGTGCAAGAACGTCGGCGAAGAAGCTTGGGTTACGCTGGCCTGGCGCTTCGGACTCAAGCGCCTCGATTTTCCGGAGCATAGCCTCGCTCCGAGAGGTCGGATCATAGGAAGCCTTCAAAAACGCTTCAGTGATATCACAGATGAGAAACTCGCCGCAAATCTTTCCACCGAAACCGACAACGTTCGCATTAAGGCATCGTTTCGCATATAACGCCGACGTCATATCGCGCACCAATGTGCAGCGGGCACCTGGCACCTTGTTGACAGCATTGGTGATTCCCACTCCCGTGCCGCACATTACGACACCCTGGTCTGCTTCGCCAGATGCAACGAGCTCTCCAACGCGCTTGCCGAACAGCGGATAATGTGTACGGGCGTGGTCGTACGTACCCACATCGATGACATCATAGCCCCGGCCCTTTAGGAAATCCGACACTGCGATCTTCATGTCGGTCACGATATGATCGCATCCAATCGCTACGATCATCGTCCCACCTCCCCGGCCTCGATGCTCCCCATCATCTTGAGCATGTCGACGCGCGCTTGATGCCTTCCACCGCTATAGGTGCCGGTCAGAAAGCCAAACACGATATTGCGCGCGAGCTCAGACCCTACGATCTGCGCTCCCAGGCAGATGACCCGCGCATCATTGTGCTCGCGTGTCATGTGCGCGGTTCGCTCATCGGAAAGTGCCGCAGCAACCATACCCTTCATCTTGGTTGCCGCTAGATAGCTCTCAACACCGTAGGCATCGCATACAATCCCCAAACTCTCATCGGACGCCTGAACCGCACGCGCTACGAGAACAGCAGCTTCAACGCCGTCCTCTACCGGCTCGGGCGACAGATCGACAACATCCCATCCTCGTGAGCGCAAGTCGGCCGCAAGCACTTCCTTGAGCTCGACGCCGAAGACGTCGGCGGCAAGCACCACATTCATCTGAGCCCCCTATCAAAATTGCAATTGGATTCAGAAAATTAGGGCGCACGCCCATGTGCGGTACTGGAGATAGGCCATCTTGTGCCTTCCTCCCACACCAGCCTCGGTCGTACGCCCTTATTTCACGCTTGTTATTTATGCGGCAGATACCAACTTGAGGGCGGCGTCAACGATTGCCTTTGTATTCATGGTGCCAAAGTCTTGCGGCGCCATAACGTAAATCGGCGTGCCGTTTGCGCCCTTCTCGATCTCCGGCTTTACAAAGCGCACGTGAGGACCTAGGAGGACAAGATCCATGTTTGCAGCCTCATCCGCCGCTTCGGAGACGGGAAACGCCTGAACCGTGACATCGTACCCGCGAGAAGCCGCCTCTTCCTCAAGCTTCTTCCCCAAGATGCTCGTCGTCATCCCTGCATAACAGCAGATCATCCATTTCATTGCGCCACAGCTCCCTTCTACACCGCCTGTTGTGCATCGACCTGATCGTCCGTACTTTCCTCCTCAAGCTTATTACGCTCAAACGCCTTGAAGAACGGGTAGTACACCGCGACGTCGAGAGCGATGAGCGCAATCACCAAGACAAGGGCACGAACATCCATGGTGGACACAATTGCGCCGACAGGTGAGAACAAATTCCATCCGGGGTAAATGAATGTCTTCCCGACCAACCCGAAAATCATTGCCGCGTACGTAATCGTCGCGTTAAGCACCATGCTCAGGATTGAGGGGATGAACATGAGCGGGTTGTACATAACCGGTAACCCGAAAACAATGGGTTCATTAACACCGAAGATAACCGGGACGATACCTAAACGGCCAATCGTTTTGATTTGCTTTGATTTGCTCCTCAGCGTCAGGAGAGCCAGGGCAAGCGTCGCCCCATTGCCACCGATTGAAACGAAATAGAAGAGGAACGACTGAGTAAAGGTATACGGTAGAGCAGTTCCCGCAGCATACGCCGCCATATTTGCATAAAGATTCGCATATAAAAAGGGCTCGAGAGGACTCGTGATTACTGAATCGTGGATTCCAAACCAGAAAAGGAGCGGAATGGTAAACGCCACGAACAGCACACCCCAATAGCTATCAACGGCACCGATGAGCGGAGAAAGCATAATGGCGACAAAGTCCGCAAACGGTTGTCCGGTAACACGCAGAGCAATGGTGGAAACAACACTCATAACGATGAACACGATAGCGGCGGGCGCAAGCTGACCAATTGAGTCCGCAAGAGCAGGCGGTACACCACCGCCCGGTATTTCAATACGACCAACCTTGTGGTTGCACAGGAAACGGAACAGCTCGAGAGAAGCTACTGAGCTTACGATTGCACAAAACAGGCCTGTCCCCGAGAAATAATCTGTAATGAGAGCGCCTTCGTTATTGATGAGCGCCATCGAAGCAAATGAGGCTGCGCTTACAACGACTGGCAAAAAGCCATTCATTTTGTAATGACGAGCCAAAAAGAACGCGATGCCAACTGCCACCCAGATTGCCAAGCATCCCATGGTAATGAGGTTGATGGTATTCAGCGGTTGATAAAGCCAGGAAGCGAGTGTGCTCCATCCCTGCATGAACGCCCGTCCGATTCCCGGATCCATTGTCGTGTAATCCATGGGTGGCGTTATGATAACGAGCGCCAAACCACCTATGGTCATGAAAGGAATGAGCGTGAGGAACGTGTTCTGAATCGCTTGGACGTAACGATTCGCACCGATCTTACCGGCGATTGGACCAACATGGGCTTCGATCCATTGCGTGAAAGTTTCCATGATGGCTCCTCCTATTCAAGTGAAGAGATGAATCCCTTATACCAGTAGTAACTGTCCTTTGGAATGCGTTTATTACCGTTGTCGTAATCGATATAAACGAGCCCATATCGCTTGGCGTAACCGTTAATCCAGCTATAGACGTCCATTGTTGACCATACAAAATACCCGCGCACATCGACGCCCTCCCGCATGGCTTCGCGCATCCATGCGATATGCTGGCTTTGAAACTCAATGCGATACGGATCGTGAACGTTACCAAGCTCATCGAGATGCTCGTGATACCCGATTCCGTTCTCCGTGATTATGAACGGCGTATCCGGATACAAATCATGGAGCGCCATGAGCAAGTTATAGAGACCCTTGGGATAAATCTCCATATCCCAGTCGTTGGTGGGAATCGATTCATCTCGATCAAGCTCGAACCAGTTCTTGACTACGGCCTCTACGCGATCGCCCTTCTTGCCTGAGTTGCTCATCTTGAGATGGGTCTCTCCCTGCGTATAGGGCTTTACAAGATAACGCAGGTACGCATTCACGCCGAGATAATCGACCGTGCCCGAACGCAAAATCTCGTCATCCCCATCAAGCACATAAGATAAATCGTAACCATCGGCCACAAGCTTTTCGACGAAGTCGCGAGGAGGCTCCCCGAGTACGCATGTATCATTCACGCACCGGTTGTAGAACAAGTCCGCACAATGCGCAGCCTTACGATACGACTCGTCATCGACAAGAGTCTCAATCGAGTAGGAATCGTTCACTAGACCAATCATGCCTTGATACCCGCCGGCACGAAATTCCGCAACCGCCATAGCGCTGCCAAGCAAAAGGTGATACATTGCGCGCCAGCGACGACCAAGATCTTGTACATTCGGCGGATAGTTTCCTGCTGCATAGCAGCATTGCGTCTCGTAATTCGGCTCGTTAATCGTTGCCCAATAATGCACGCGATCACCGAAACGCTCGAAACACGTCTTCGCATATGCAGCATACGCTTCACATGTCTCGCGGTTCTCCCATCCGCCGCGTTCGAACAGCGCCTGGGGAAGATCGTAATGATACATGGTAACCAACGGTTCCACACCATGCCCCAAGCAGCAGTCAATCACGCGATTATAGAATGCAACGCCCGCCTCATTCACGGCTCCTATGCCATCCGGAATGATGCGCGTCCATGCGATTGAGAAGCGGTATGCATTCTGACCACCATTCGCGAGCATCTTGATATCTTCTTCGTAATGGTGGTAGTAGTCGCATGAGACATCTGCGTTTACAGGGTTAACAACATTCTTGTCGCTATGGCAAAAAGCGTCCCAGTTCGAAATACCCTTGCCATCTTCCTGCCAGGCGCCCTCGCACTGATAAGCAGCCGTTGCGCTGCCCCAGAGAAACGCCCCCTTTGCTTTCTCATTCATCATCTGCCATCCTCCGATACACCTCAATCAGTTCCCTTGCCATGCGCTCGAGCAAAATCGTGCTCATCAGGTGATCCTGAGCGTGCACGAGCAGCAAACTGAATGCGATATCCTCTCCATTCACCTCGCACCGTAACAGATCCGTCTGGGAAGCGTGCGCCTCATTCAGAGAACTTGTACCTTGTGAAAGCTTGGCTTCTGCTGCATCAAAGTCACCCTGGCGCGCAAGCTCCACCGCATCGAAAAAGCATGCAGAGGCCTCGCCTGCATGCGCCACAAGTTGAAATGAGATGCCCTGTACAGACTCCTTTTCCATCCCACACCTCCTTTAGCCCGTCTCAGTGTCCTAACGACGCGTCTTGCGATCATCCTATTTCGAGCTAAGGAGGCGGGTAAAATCCCGTCTGGCGGGGATAGCCCGCCAGACGGGACTTCAGTTCAAAAACATATTGAAAGAGTATGGAGTGGAGTTGTATTTCGACCGCACTCTGCCGAAGGAGGGGTTCGATGTTCAGCGAACGCCAACAACGCATCCTTTCGTGCATCGCGTCCACCCGACAGCCTATAACCGGCCAAGAAGTCGCCGATCTACTCAATCTCTCCCTACGAACAGTTCAGCGCGATATTTCTCGAATCAACCGTTCTCAACAAATCGTACAAAGCTCATATGAGGGCTACAGCATCAATGCTGCGATGCTGACTGAAGTACTCAAACTGGATCATACGAAAAACGAAGGCTCGAACGCAGCTTCGACAGATCACGCTCTGCTGAAGATGCTCGCGCTTGCGTCACAACCAATTGATATCGACGATGCCGCTGAGCATCTCTTCGTCAGTACGCCGGTTCTAGAACGTAGTATCCGGATGATACGTGAGGGGCTTTCCCCGTATAAACTAGAACTCATCCGCCAGCGAAACAAGCTCTCTTTGAAGGGCGACGAATCAGGCAAGCGGGCACTCATGGGCGCGCTGCTAATTGATGAGGTTAGCGGACAATTCTCAAGTATCGACGGCGTGGCCCATTACTTCAAGGGCATGGATTTCGAGCGAGCCAAAGCTACTGTCCTTGAAGCTATCAACCGACACGGACAACGCATTAAACCGGGCTATGCACGGGGTCTTATAATTAATGTCGCAATTGCCCTCTACCGCATGCGCGCACACTCCTATATCCAAACCGGCAAACCCCGCAAGCAGCAAAATGATATTGAACATGAGATCGCCGCATCTATTTGCGCGGAATACGCCACTCATTGCCCCATCAACCCCGGTGCTGCAGAGATTGACTACCTTGCGTCATTGTTATCCGGGCAGATTGAACCCAACGACTCCATTGACGCCCCCAAAGCGACAGCAGATATCTCTGATCTTGAAAAAGCAGTCAAACGAGTTGTTGACAAAGCATTTGGATTTTTTCAGCTCAATGTTGAGTTTTCCCAGGCTATTCGAAATTTCTCTATGCATATAAAGGCGTTGATTGAACGTGTTGACGCCATACAAATCACCGACACCGAAATGCTTGAAAACGTAAAGAGAAATTGCCCGTTTGTATATGAGCTCTCCATCTTGATAGCGCAAGGCCTTTCCGAAGCGTTTCACATTCACATCGAAGATGGCGAGCTTGGCTTCATCAGCATTCATGTTGGGCTACTCATCGAAGATACACTCGCCGATGAAAAAGTCCATATCGTTCTTGCTTGTGACCAATATCAAAGTATCTCGAAGCGCATACGAAATGAAATTGAAAAAAGATTCGCTGGCGTTGCAGTTGTCACCGAACTAGATGAACTTGGGCGAGAGGATAGAGAAGTTCCACTCACCGATCTGATTGTGACAACCCGTGCTATGGAATGCACCATGCACAATGCTGTTTACGTATCTCCCTTCTTCACGCCATCAGATTATCTGAAAATTGAAAATGCTATAGGCCTATGTCTCCATGAGAAAAGGGCGGCACAGACGAAACGATTGCTCGAACCGTTCTTTGATGATCGACTCTTTTTGAAACGCAACGTGCAAAATGAACATGAAGCGATTTGCCTTCTCGGTCAAAAACTTTTCGACTGTGGAATTGTCGACGACGGATTTATTGAGTCTGTGCTCCAACGTGAGCAACTCTCTCCCACATCGTTTTTCAACCTGTTTGCCATACCGCATGCACTGGAAATGAACGCGAAACGCACGATGGCCGCCGTGCTCCTCAGTGAGCAAGGAGTATCTTGGGGTGCCGAGCGCGTGCATATCGTACTCATGATTGCCGTATGCGCCGACGATAGGCGCAGATTTATGGAAATCTACGACACTGTGGTCAACTCACTTTGCGAACGTCGCCGTGTTCGAAAGCTACTCTCTTCCAACACGCTCAGCGATTTCCTCGAAAAGCTAATTAACGGGTAGTCATTCGACAATACATCCCCGCCCAACCTATAGGCCAAACGAACCCAACTCGATGTCTCGACCCCAATGTCACGCCCGTCCATTCATCCGCCCTGTGCGGCGCGGCGTAACGCCCGTTTACGCTGTATGATGAGGCAACTTTTCGAACGGCTCCTCTACCTGCGATTTCTGTCGCTTCGCTCAACGGGTTCAACCTCATCCCTCTTGTATGGCGTTTCGTCGCCACGCAGAGCGGATGAGAGGCAGAGACGCCCCGCGGGAAGTCCCATGTAAAAAATGCCCCTGGGGTTATGTTACATGCGCTACCCCAGCGCCACGTCCAAGACCATCATGATCACGAACCCGGCGATGACACCGAGTGTGCCCACGTTGGAATGCTCACCCAAATGCGCCTCGGGAATGAGCTCCTCAACCACCACGTAAATCATCGCACCGGCAGCAAACGCGAGCATCCAGGGCATGTACGGCGAGATCCAGCCCGCCGCAAGCACCACCGCCACGCCGAAGATGGGCTCCACGATACCCGAGAGGCTTCCCACCACGAACGCCTTCCAGCGGCTGAACCCTTCGCGGCGAAGCGGCAACGACACCGCTGCGCCCTCGGGAAAGTTCTGCAAGCCGATACCGAGCGCCAGCGCAAACGCCATACCGAGATACGTATCGCCCGCCGCGCCCGACGCCTGTGACGCCATCGCGAACAACAGCCCCACGCTCATGCCTTCGGGGATGTTGTGGAGCGTCACAGCGGAAACCATCAACGTCGTGCGCTTCCATCCCGCACGCAAGCCCTCGGGCTCATCGCTTCCCACATGGAGATGCGGCAGCAGTGTATCGAGCGCGATGAGAAACGCCACACCCAGTAAAAACCCGCCTGCAGCAGGAATCCAACCGATCTGTCCGAGCTCCTCCGCCTGCTCGATCGCCGGATTAAGCAGCGACCACACACTCGCAGCGACCATGACGCCCGCTGCGAAGCCTAGGAATATATGGTGCGCGAGCTTACCGCGTTCGGGGTCTTTCCCGGTAAAGAGCACCACAGACGAACCCGCCGTCGTCATGAGCCACGTAAAGCCGCAGCCACATGCCGCCCATAGAAGAGCGCGCGCAATTGAAGGATCCATCGAAGAGCCTCCCCTTCAAAGAGCAGTCTATCTGCCTTACCGGTACCCTCGTTCGACGAACCTCATACGCCCAGATGCGCACGCACCACACCTCCGCGCACGCCTCGGCGCATGCTCGCCGACGCCGAACGCCGTGCTACTCGACCACGTACCGACCTTGCTGGGCGCGCACCGTACGCACCATGTGACGCGGCACCGCGTACGCCACGTTCGACCCGATGACCGTCCCCGCCGCGCGCTTCGCCGTATCGTTGGCGTTCGACGGCGCGTACGCATGGGCGAACCGGTCGAGCATCGCGATGTCGTTGCCACCGTCACCGTACACCGCAACCTCGTCCTCGGAGATACCCAAATAGGCCGCGAGCCACGCGAGCGCCGCGCCCTTGTTCACATCCGCGCGCGAGATCTCGAACATCACGGGTTTGAACGGCGCGTTCACGAGGGCGTCCGAACGCTCCGCCAGGTATGCCGAGAGCTCGCGGCCGAGCCCCTCGTCTGGCGTGCGCACGTTGAACTTGCAGATGTCACGTTCGAGCACCTGCGCCATCGTCTGATCGAATCGCATCCCCGTGCCGGCCTTGACGCGTTTGCGGTTGCGATGCTTCATGGCAAGCCGGTCGAGCGCGCTCTTTCCGGTGAACGACGCGAGCCATGCGTCCTCCGACCCCGTGATGTAGGCGCCGTCGGGCGCGATGCACTCGAAGATGAGCCCGGGGAATGCGCGCATCAGGTCCTCGGCGACCGCCTTGTCGATGGTGAACGCCTTGAGCAGCACGCCGTGAGAATCGCGGATGATGGCGCCGTTCGATCCCACCACCTCGAGGGGGATGTCACCGAAGCCCTGATCCGCGCCGGAACGCACCGGCCTGCCCGTCGCAAGCACCACGTGCGCCCCCGAGGCGACGACCTCGCGCACCGCCGCGCGCACCACGCAATCCGCCTGATGGAAGTAGTTGAGCAGCGTACCGTCCAGATCGCTCGCGAACATCTTGATCATGCGTCGAAACCCTCCGCGTTTCCTCGCCTCTCGCCCGCACCTCTCGCCCATACTCGTAAGCACCTTCCCATGATACGCAGGCGCGACGAATTTAGGCGCGACGAATTTGGAGTGCATGTAGGGCGAATTCAAGACGTTACCTTGTGCTTCATGTAGGGAAGGCTTCAAAACGCCGTCTGCTGTACGCCACTCGCGCTAGCGCGCTCACCAGGTACAATAAGTAGCAAACCACCTTCGAAACGCAACACGTACGGAAGAAGCGATATGGAAATTACTGCACTGCGGCGCTTCCTCATGATCGCCCGCGAGGGCACCATCTCCGGCGCCGCCGCGGCGCTGCACATCTCGCAGCCCTCGCTCTCGCGCCAGATGCAGGAGCTCGAGCGCGAGCTGGGCACCACGCTCTTCGCACGCGGCAAGCGGCGCATCGAGCTCACCGAGGCCGGCATGCGCCTGCGCACGCGCGCCGAGGAGATCGTCGACCTCGCCGACCGCACCGAGGCCGAGTTCCGCGTCACGGGCGACGCGCTGGCGGGCGAGGTGCGCATCGGCGGCGGCGAGACGCCCGCGATGTCGCTCGTGGCGAACGTGATCGCCGAGCTGCAGGAGACCTACCCGCTCATGCGCTTCAGCCTGCACAGCGGCAACGCCGAGGACATCTCCGACCGCCTCGACACGGGGCGCATCGACTTCGGCCTGTTCATCGGCCATACCGACCTCGACAAATACGAGGTCCTGCCCCTACCTGCGCGCGACACCTGGGGCGTGTTCATGCGCGCGGACGACCCGCTCACCGCGCGCGCCGCGATCCGCCCCGAGGACATCGAGGACCGCCCGCTCATCCTCTCGCAGCAGTCGAGTCGTCGCGAGATGCGCAGCTGGTTCCGGCGGGATTTCGAGGACCTGGACGTCGTCGCGACCTACAACCTGCTCTACAACGCCGCGCTGCTCGCCCGCCGCGGCATCGGCTACGTCGTGAGCCTCGAGGGCATCGTGGACACCTCGCCCGGGAGCGGCCTGGCGTTCCGCCCGCTCGAGCCGGCGCTCACCGCCGATGTGTTCATCGCCTGGAAGCGCTACCAGGTGTTCTCGCCCGCGGCCTCCGCGTTTCTGCAGCGTATCCGCGAGTTGTGGGGGTAATCGGGCGGGCGGCGCGCACCGGGGGCGGAACGCGCGGCGGGGGGAGCCGTTTCGCCGCCGCGGCGCGCCACGCGACCGCCCCGCCGAGCACCTACGCCAGGTACCGCTCGAAGAATGCCTGGATGGTATCCCAGGGGATGGCGCCCTTGCCGCCGCCGTCGTACAGGTCGGTGTGCACGGCGCCCGGCACGAGCACGAGCTCCTTGTTGTCGCCTCGGAGCAGCTTGAAGGCGTCCTTGCCCATGTAGCAGGAGTGCGCCGCGTCGCCGTGGAGCACCATGACGGCGTTCTCGATCTCGCCCGCATAGGCGAGGATGGGCTGGTTGAGGAAGCTCTGGGTGCCCGTCACGTTCCAGCCCTCGTTGGAGTTGAGCGAACGCGGGTGGTAGCCGCGCGGCGTCTTGTAGTAATCGTAGTAGTCGCGCACGAACCACGGCGCGTCCTCGGGCAGCGGGTCGACCACGCCGCCCGCGCGCTCGTACGTACCGGAGGCGTAGTCGCGCGTGCGCTGCTCGGCGAGCGCCCGACGCTGCTCCATGCGCGCCTCGGGGCTGTCGGCCTCGTCGAAGTAGCCCTTCGCGGCGATGCGCGCCATGTCGTACATGGTGCTCGCCACCGTGGCCTTGATGCGCGGGTCGAGCGCGGCGGCGTTGAGCGCCAGGCCACCCCATCCGCAGATGCCGATGATGCCGATGCGCGACGCGTCTACGTCCTCCCGGCAGCTGAGGTAGTCCACCGCCGCGAGGAAGTCCTCGGTGTTGATGTCCGGGCTCGCCATGTAGCGCGGCTCGCCGCCGGACTCGCCGGTGAACGACGGGTCGAAGGCGAGGGTGAGGAAGCCGCGCTCCGCCATGGTCTGGGCATAGAGGCCGCTCGCCTGCTCCTTCACGGCGCCGAAGGGGCCCGAAACGGCGATGGCGGCGAGCCTGGCACCCGGCTCGGCGCTGCGGGGCCGGTAGAGGTCCGCCGCCAGCGTGACGCCGTAGCGGTTATGGAAGGTCACCTTCTCGTGGTCCACCAGATCGGACTTCGGGAACGTCTTGTCCCATTCCCGCGTGAGGTTCAACTGCTCGTTTTCCATGGTGCAATCCTTTCTCATATGAATCCATATCGGTTGTGAGCCGGTCTGTTACGCGCGCTCCCAAGCCACCGAGACGGAGCCCGCGCCCACGGCCCGCGCCAGGCCGGAGGCATCGTCGAGCGTCGCCTGGAACGCCTCGCCCTGCACCGTGACCGTGATGCGCCGCATGGCAGCACCTCCTTCCTCCCCAGGCTCCTTGACAGAAGCTGCCCTTCAAGCCTCGCTCGAGATGTCGATGCCGAAGAACTCGTTCGAGAGCGCGGCGAGCGTGCCGTCCGCGCGCAGGGCGTCGATGGCCTCGTTCATGGCCGCGCGCAGGCTCGCCGTCTCCGCGCCCTTGCGCAGCGGGAAGGCGACGGGGGTCGCCTCGCTGTTCTCCGCCGCGATCTTGAGCGGCGCGTCCGGGTGCGCGTCCATGTAGTCGAAGAAGACCACCTCGTCGTTCAGGGTCGCATCGATGCGCCCCTGCTGCAGAAGCTCGATCGTCTGGTTGAAATCGTCCACGCCGGAGTTCGTCGCGCCGAAGCTCTCGGCGAGCGTCGCGTAGCTCGAGCCGAGCGTGTTGGCCGTGCGCTTGCCGTCGAGGTCCTCCATGCGCGCGATGTCGGAGTCCTCCGTGGTGATGACCACGATGCGGTTGTAAGCGTAGGGCTCGGTGAAGTCGTACTGCTCCTCGCGCTCCGGCGTGACGGACACGCCGTTGGCCATGGTGTCGAAGCGCTCGGCATCGAGGCCGGCGAGCAGGCTGTCCCAGCGGCCCTCGGCGAAAGTCGCCTCGACGCCGAGCTCGCCCGCGATGGCACGCGCCACCTCGATGTCGTAGCCGGTGAGCTCGTCCGCCTCGTTGTGGAAGGTCCACGGGCTCCAGGTGCCCTCGGTGGCGAAGACGAGCTCGCCGCAGTCGCGGACCTGGGTGAGGAGGTCGCCGCCCGATGTCGCCGCCGAGCCCGCGCTGCTGCCCGAGCCCGCCGACGCGCCCGTGCCGCCGCAGCCCGCGAGCCCGAGCGCCGCCGCACCGGCCGCTCCCGCCGTCGCGGCGAGGAAACCCCTACGTGTCATGTTGCCCATCATCGTGATTCCGCCTTTCTTACGCTGTTGTTCTCAAACGGTCGCGCGCCTCGCATGGGCGTAGCGCGCCGAGGGGTTGAAAGGAATGGGTTGAAAGGAACACGTCCCCAACCAACCCATAAGGGGTCAAAAGGAACACGTCCCCAAATGACCCATCGTGTGGTGCAGGAACGCGCGCACGCGGTCGTTCGCCGGCTGGTCGAAGAACGTCCGCGCCGACGCCTCGGCCACCACCGCGCCGTCCTCCATGAACACGACGCGGTCGGCGACGTTCCGCGCGAAGCCCATCTCGTGCGTGACCACGAGCATGGTCATGCCGTCCTCCGCGAGCTGCCGCATCACGCCGAGCACCTCGCCCGTGAGCTCCGGGTCGAGCGCCGAGGTGGGCTCGTCGAAGAAGATGATCTCGGGGTCGGTCGCCATGGCGCGGGCGATGGCGACGCGCTGCTGCTGCCCGCCGGAGAGCTCCTCCGGATAGGCATCGCAGCGGTCGTCCATCCCCACGCGCGCCAGGCACGCGCGGGCGCGCTCCTCCGCCTCCGCGCGCGGCACCTTGCGCGCCACGACGAGCCCCTCGGTCACGTTGCCGAGCACCGTGCGGTTGCGGAAGAGGTTGTAGCCCTGGAAGACGAACCCCGTGCGCCGGCGCACCCCGGCCGCCTGCCGCGGCGTGGCGGACGCGAGGTCGAGGCGCTCCCCCGCGAGCTCGAGCGTGCCCGCGTCCGCGCGCTCGAGGAGGTTCGCGCAGCGCAGGAGCGTCGTCTTGCCGGAGCCGGACGGCCCGAGCACCGCCACGACCTCGCCTTTGCGCACCGAGAGGTCGACCCCGTGCAGCACCTCGGTGCCGCCGAACGACTTCCGCACGCCCGTGAGCGCGAGCATGGGCGGCTGGGCCGGCGCGTCTCCGCGCCCGACCGCCCGCGATTCCGCGCCATGGTTCAGCATCTCCGCCATAGCTTACCCCCGCTCCATGCCATGCCGCGCGAGCGCCCGCTCGCCCATGCGCTGCAGCCAGGTGAGCACCGTCGAGAACAGCAGGTAGATCGCCGCGACCTCGAGGTAGATGGGCATGGTGACCCATTCGCGCGAGACGATCTCCTGCGCCGCGCGAAACATCTCCGCCACGAGGATGCTCGCCACGAGCGACGTGTCCTTCACGAGCGAGATGAGCTCGTTCGAAAGCGGCGGGAACGCCGTGCGGAACGCCTGCGGCAGCACGATGCGGCGGATGACCTGCAGATAGCTCATCCCCACGCAAAAGCCCGCCTCCAGCTGGCCCGCCGGCACGCTCTCGAGCGCCGCGCGCATCGTCTCGGCCGCGTACGCCCCCGTGTTGACGGAGAGCACGATGACGGCCGTCGGGAGCGAATCGAGCATGATGCCCAGGTCGGGCAGGCCGAAGTAGACGAGGTACAGCTGGACGAAGAGCGGCGTGCCGCGCACGATCCAAATGTAGAGGCGCGCGACGTGCTTGAGCACGGGCACGTTCGCGTACTGCACGAGCGCCGTCGCCACCGCGATGACGAGCGCGAAGGCGAACGAGACAAGCGCGAGCGGCAGCGTCACCATGAGGCCGGGGATGAGGATCTTGGGGAATGAATCGACGAGCAGCGTGACAAGGCCGCTATCCATGGGCGCTCACCTCGCCGTCGTGCCGGGGCGCGTCGGTGCCGCGCTGGCTGGCGGGCACGCACTCGCAGCTCACCCGATGCAGGATGTGATCGATCGCGTCGATGCCGCGCTGCGAGGCGTGCAGCTCATCGAGGAGGCGCTGGCGCTCGCCCAAAAGGACGCGCTTGGTCTCGCGCACGCGGCCCTCCGTGCACGAGGTCTTCGCGCGCGCCGCGGCCCGGACGTCACAGGCGCAGTCGCAGAGGCAGCGCTCGAGGTCTTCAGACAGGTCGCTCATACCATCAGCTCCTTTCGAAACCTATGGTATGGGTCGCCCCATATCATGTAAAAGACCTATATTGCATGCTTTACCATGCAGATAGGGCATGGTTTCTGCGCCTTCGCATGGGTTCGAACCCCCTCGCCACCCCGCACCGGTAAAGGCTTGGTAAGGGCTGCGCCCGCGCGGGTAGCGCGTACCCGGGGGCACGTAAACTGGAGACGGCGCGCGACGTGCGCGCCACCGCATCGCCCAAAGGAGGCGCACCGTGCTTCCAGCTACCCTTACCGACGTGCTCGCCGCCGTCCACCCGTTCATCACCGCTTGGGGAATCCCCATCGGCTACATCATCTGCTGCGGCATCGAGCGTCGGCTAAGCGCGCACGACGACATCCCCATTCCCCAGGACGAGACCCCGTCGCCCCGCGTGCCCGCCTTGCACCCGACGCTCCTCGCAGCGCTGCGCTGCCATAGCGAGTTCAAGACGCGCAGCGAGACCGACGCCGTGCAAGCCGCTCTCGCCCGCATCGTGCAGCTCATCGCCCGAGCGGACCTCTCGTTCATCGAGCTGAGCCCCGCGCAGGCGGAGCGACGCGAGCGGGCGGAAGACGAGGCCGACGAGCTGCAGGCCGGCCCCATCGTCTCCGAGCAGCGCACACGGCGAAAGGAGCGACGGCACGGGCGGCGCGCGACCTCGAGCCAGCCGCTGCGCGCATACGGCGGCAGGCTCGTGCTCAGCGTGCGGACGACGGCGCTCGACGACATCGATCGCGGGGCGGTCGGCCTCGTGATGCCGCCGGGCACCGTGAACGCGACCGTCGAGGAGCTCTGCACCTTCACCGATCGCGTGCGCGAGCGGTATACCCGGCTGGGCGGCTACCTCGGACGCTACACCGACGACCTCTGCCGCGCTGGGCTCGTCGAGCACCCGGGCCTGATTCCGCGGATCCTCTTCAGCATGCCGGTCATGATGCTCGTCACGGTCCTGGGCATCGCCCTGCCCGTGACCGCCGACATCGACGGCGCGCTCGCCTACGGAACGGTCACCCTCCTCATCGCCGCGTTCGTGGCGCGCGCCCTGCTCGTCGACATGGGCACCCGGCTCATGCCCGAGGGAGCGCGCATCCTGGGACGGGCGGCGGCCAACGTCCGGTGGGCGGAGATTGCCCTGAGGGGGTGCGAAGGGCGCATCGACAGCCTCTCGGACGACGAGGCGGTCGACCTGATGGCGGCGCTCATCGCCCTCGACCGGCGCGACCTCGCATCCGACCTCGCCGAGCAGCTCATCGCGGACGGCCGCACCAACCTCTCGGAAGCGACGCCCCTGGCTCAGGCGGTGAGCTTCTGCGCGCGGCGGCCGTACAGCGACGCCTCGTCGATGCGGACGTGCGCCTCGCCCATCGACCTCATCGTCGAGGCGGTCGAGAAGTTCGTCCATAGCATGCGCGACTAGGCGGTTCGGACGCTCCCGGGGCGCATCGAGGGCCGTCCCGAATGGGCCGGGCGCACCCCGGCGCGGCTACAGCTCCGGATAGAGCGGGTGCGCGGCGAGCAGCTCGGCGGTGCGGGCGCGGATCGCCGCGAGCTCCGCCTCATCATCCTTGCCGAACACGGCGCGCGCGATGAGCCAGCCGATCTCGCGGAACTCGTCGGCCGTGAAGCCGCGCGTCGTGCCTGCCGCGGAACCCACGCGGATGCCGCTCGTCACGAAGGGCGACCGTGGCTCGCCCGGGATGGCGTTCTTGTTCACGGTGAGCCCCACGCTGTCGAGCAGGCGCTCGGCGTCGCGGCCGGTCACGTCCGACGCCGTGAGGTCCACGAGGCAGAGGTGGTTGTCCGTGCCGCCGGACACGAGGCGCAGGCCGCCCGCGACGAGCCCCTCGCCCAACGCCGCGGCGTTCTCCACCACATGCGCGATGTAGGCTGCGAACTCCGGCTGCAGCGCCTCGCCGAACGCGACCGCCTTGCCCGCGATCACGTGCATGAGCGGGCCGCCCTGCGTACCGGGGAAGACCGCCTTGTCGATGGCCTTCGCGAGGGCGTCGTCGTTCGTGAGGATGAGCCCGCCGCGCGGCCCGCGCAGGGTCTTGTGCGTGGTCGAGGTCACCACGTCCGCATGCGGGAAGGGGCTCGGGTGCGCGCCCGTCGCCACGAGGCCGGCGATGTGCGCCATGTCGATCATGAGCTTCGCGCCCACGCCGTGCGCGATGGCGGCGAGGCGCTCGAAATCGATGACGCGCGGATACGCCGACGCGCCGCCCACGATGAGCTTCGGCCGCTCCTCCCGCGCCAGGCGCTCGAGGCCGTCGTAGTCGATGGTCTCGGTCTTGGGATCCAACCCGTAGGACAGGAAGCGGTACAGCCGTCCCGAGAAGTTCACCGGCGAGCCGTGCGTGAGGTGACCGCCCTGGTCGAGGCTCATGCCGATGACCGTGTCGCCGGGCTCAAGCAGCGCCATGTACGCGGCGAGGTTGGCGTTCGCGCCGGAATGCGGCTGCACGTTGGCGTGCGCGCAGCCGAAGAGCTCGCAGGCGCGGTCGCGCGCCAGGTCCTCGACGAGGTCGACCTTCTCGCAGCCGCCGTAATAGCGATGCCGCGGGTACCCCTCGGCATATTTGTTGGTGAGCACGCTGCCCACGGCTTCGAGCACGGCCGGCGAGACGATGTTCTCCGAGGCGATGAGCTCGATGGTGCGGCGCTGGCGGTCGAGCTCCTGCGCGAGCGCGGCGGCGACGGCCGGATCCGATTGGGCAACGTGGTCGTAGGTCATGGAACCTCCTTGTGCGACGGCGACGCGGCTCCACGATACGCCCCCCGCGGCCGTTTGGCGAGGGGGCTATCGCCGGACGGCGGGGCGTTTTCGACATCGAAGGCGCCTCATGTGGTGGCAGAATTCAGATATGCGCGATTCGATCGCCGCGCGGGGCGTCAAACGGGGCCGAAACGCCCCGAACGACCCTATCGGCGCAAGGCAATCCTGGGGTTTTCCTGCGCGGGCCGCGACGAGTTCGGCCGAACGGGCTCCGCAATCGTGCATATCTGAATTTGAGCACCACTTTGGGCGCTTGGCGCGTGAAAAACGCCGACGCGAGGCGCCGGATGGCCTAGAACTCACCGATGCGGTGCACCTCGGGCTCGAGCTCCACGCCGAACTGCTCGCGCACCTCGGCCTGCACGTGCTCGATGAGGGCGTTGACGTCGGCCGCCGTCGCGCCGCCCGTGTTCACCACGAACCCGCAGTGCTTCTCCGAGACCTGCGCCCCGCCTACGCGGTACCCGCGCAGCCCGGCGTCCATGATGAGCTTCCCGGCGAAATAGCCCGCCGGCCGCTTGAAGGTGGAACCGGCGGAGGGCAGCTCGAGCGGCTGCTTCTCCTCGCGACGGCGTTGGTAGTCGTCCATGCGGGCGCAGATGGACGCCTCCATGTCCGGCACGAGGGCGAACACGGCATCGAGCACCACGAGCCCGTCCGTCGCCACGCGGCTCTCGCGGTATCCGAACGCGAGCTCATCGCGGCCGAACGTGCGCACCGAGCCCTTACCGCGCGAACCATCCGGCAGGACGGCGCCCGGCACATAGGCCGTGAGCGTCTCGAGCACATCCGCGATGCAGGCATCGTAGGCGCCGGCGTTCTGATGGCAAGCGCCGCCCACCGCAGCGGGGATGCCCCAGAGCGGCTCCATGCCGGACAGGCCCGCATCCGCCGCCGCGAGCGCGACGTCGCGCAGGAGCGCCCCCGCTTGGGCGTGCACCCGCGTGCCCTCGATGCGCACGTCCGAGAGGTTCTCGCGCAGCAGCACCACGACGCCGCGGATGCCGCGGTCGCCCACGAGCAGGTCGGAGCCGTTGCCAACCACCGTCGCCGGCACATCGGCGATCGCGCACACGTCGAGCGCCCGCGCCGCCGCCTCAGGCGTGCGCGGCAGGACGACCGCGTCCGCCGACCCGCCGATCTTGAACGTGGTGTGCGCGCTCATGGGCTCGGCGAGGAGCACGTTGTCCTCGCCCACCGCCGCGCCGAGCGCGCAGATGACCTCGTCGCTCATCGTGCTGTATTCGTGCATGGGGACCGCCCTCTCACGGCGCGAGCCGCACTATCTCGTGGTTCCTTCGCACCCACTATACCCTGACTGGCCGACCCGCCCCGCCTTCCCGCCGTCCCCGCGCGCTCGAACCACATAAAACGCGACTGTCTGCGCACGGGGACGCTGCCGCTGCAGCCTCCGGCCGCCGCACCAGCCACCGCTCCCGCGACCCGGATGTGTCGTGGTTCTGCAGGGATTTGTTACGTTCCGGCGTCAAGCGACATCGAACGGGTATAGTGGTCTCGCATAGTTTCAGGGTTGGGTGAGATTCCCTACCGGCGGTAACTGGCCAACATCCCGCGTGCGGTGAAAGGAAGCCGCGCGGCGCGCCAGGAGCCCGCGAGCCGCACATGCGGCCGATCCGGTGAGATTCCGGAGCCGACGGTACAGTCCGGATGGAAGAAACGGAGGCGCTGCCATGAGCAGTCCCACGCGCGCTACCGAGCGCACCTCGCACGTCAACACCGGGAAGATCGCGCTCACCGCGCTCTTCACCGCCGCGTCGCTCATCCTGAGCTTCATCCAGATCCCCATCTTCCCCGCGGCCCCATGGCTCATGTACGACCCGTCGGGCATCGTCTGCCTCATCGCCGCGTTGGCCTTCGGCCCCAAGCTGGGCGCCGCGGTCGCCATCATCTCGTGGCTGCCGCGCGTGTTCCTCGACCCCTTCGGCGCGCCCATGGGCATGGTCTCGACCTGCGCGCTCATCATCCCCGCCACGCTCATCTACGCGCGCCGTCGCACGCGTGCGGGCTCGATCGCGGGTATGGTCGTGGGCGCCGTGCTCTCGGTGATCGTGTCGTGCGCGCTCAACCTCGTGGTGACGCCGCTCTACACCGCGGTCACCGTGGCCGATGTGGCCGCGATGATCCTGCCCATCCTCCTGCCGTTCAACGCGCTCAAGATGGTCATCAACGTGGTGGCGGGGCAGGCGCTGCTCGCGCCCTGCATGGCCGTGCTCGCGCCCGAGGGCTTGGGGTCGCGGTAGCATGGCGCGCACCTCTGACGGCATGACCGCCGGCGCCGCCCCCGCTTCAGCCGCCGGCGCCGCCCCCGCGGGCGCAGCCACCCCCGCCGCCACTCACAGCGCGGAAGCCACGGCCGGCGCCACGGCAGCCGCAGCCGCCGAGCCCGTCATCGACTTCGCCGACGTCCACCTCACCTACCCCGACGGCACCGAGGCCCTGCGCGGCGTGACGCTCTCCATCGCGCGCGGCGAGCACGTGTGCATCCTCGGCGGCAACGGGTCGGGGAAGTCGACGCTCGCACGCCTGATGAACGCCCTGCTCGTCCCTACGGAGGGGCGGGCGCGCGTGGTGGGCCGCGACGTCGACGGCAGCCCGGAGCGGGCGCTCGACATCCGCCGGCGCGTGGCGATGGTCTTTCAATACCCGGATGACCAGATGGTGACGAGCATCGTGGCCGACGACGTCGCCTTCGGCCCCGAGAACCTCGGCGTGCCGACGGCCGAGATCGCCCGCCGCGTCGATGCGGCACTCGAAGCCGTGGACATGACGGCGTTCGCGCAGGCAAACCTCGCCGACCTCTCGGGCGGGCAGCGCCAGCGCGTGGCCATCGCGGGCGCGCTCGCCATGGAGCCCGAGGTGCTCGTGCTCGACGAGCCCGCCGCGATGCTCGACGCCCGCGGTCGCCATGCCATCCAGCGCGTGCTCCGCGACCTCGCCGCGCGCGGCATCACCATCGTCCACATCACGCACTTCATGGACAACGCCCTCGACGCAGACCGCGTCATCGTGCTCGACCGGGGCACGGTCGCCCTCGACGGCACGCCCGCCGAGGTGTTCGCCCAGCGCGACGCCATCGAGCGACTCGGGCTCGAGCTGCCGTTCGAGCTGCGCCTTGAGGACGCGCTCGCGACATGCGATGCAACCGAAGCGGCGCACGAGCCCGGCGTAGAGCCCGCGGCAGCAACACCGCGCACGCCCGCGCCCGCCAACTCCCCCGCACCCGGCCCCGCGTCCGGCAGCTCCCCCGCCCTCGCCATCGCGCTTGAGCACGTCTCGTTCTCCTATGCGGACGAGCACCACCCGCATAGGCGCACCGGCCTGCTCGCGCGCCTGGGCATCCGCCTGCGCCGCCGCATGCCGCGCGCGGCGGACACCCTGCGCGACCTCACCGCATCCGTCCCGGCGGGCTCGCTCACCGCGCTCATCGGACGAACCGGGTCGGGCAAGTCCACCACCGCCGAGCTCGCATGCGCGCTCAAACTGCCCAATACCGGGCGAGTGCTCGTAGCGGGCATCGACAGTGCTGACGCCTCCCGCCGCGACGAGCTCCGCGCCCGCGTGGGCTTCGTGGCACAGCTGCCCGAGCGCCAGCTCTTCGCCGAAACCGTCTTCGACGACGTCGCGTTCGGCCCCCGAAACCTCGGACTCGACGAGGAGGAGGTGGCGCGGCGCATCGCGGAGGCGCTCGACGCGGTCGGCCTGCCCGCGGAACCGGGTCTCCTCGACCGCTCGCCGTTCGCCCTCTCCGGAGGCCAGCGCCGCGCGGTCGCCATCGCCGGCGTGCTCGCCATGCGCCCGGGCATCCTCATCCTCGATGAGCCCATGGCCGGCCTCGACCCCCAGGCGCGCCGCCGCATGCGCGCCCTCATGCGCGACCTCAAGGCGCGGGGCACCACGCTCCTCACCATCACGCACGACATGGACGACGTCGCCGAGCTCGCCGACCATGTCATCGCCCTCGACCGGGGCGCGGTGGTGGCCGAGGGCAGCCCGCGCGAGGTCTTCTCCGTCGACGAGCAGCTGCTCCCCGGCGTGCCGAGCGCGCTTGCCGCGGCCCGCCGCCTGCGCGCGCAGGGCATGCCCATAGCAGGCGACCCGCTCACCCTCGATGAGCTCGTGAAGGAGGTGCGCCGTGTCCGCGCGCATTAGCATCGGCCGGTACTACTCGGCCGCGTCGCCCATCCATGCGCTCGACCCGCGCGTCAAGATCGCGGCGACCATCGGCTTCATGGTGAGCTGCCTCATCGTCACGAACGCCCTCGAGCTCGTACTCGCCGGCGCCTTCGTGCTCGCCGCGGTCGCCCTCGCCCGCGTGCCCGTGAGCCGCCTGCTTGCGCAGCTCAAGCCGGTCATGTTCTTCCTGGTGGTGACCTCGCTCTTCAACCTGCTCTTCGTGGGAACGGGAACCGAGCTCGTCGCCCTCGGCGTGCTCCGCATCACCACGGGCGGCGTGCAGGCGGCCGCCCTCTACACCCTGCGCTTCCTCTTCCTGCTGCTCATGGGGTCGCTGCTCATGCTCACCACCCAGCCGATGGCGCTCACCGACGCGGCGGAGCGGCTGCTCGCACCTCTCGCGCGCCTGGGCGTTCCCGTGAGCGAGGGCATGCTCGTGCTCTCCATCGCCCTGCGCTTCGTGCCCATCTTGGGCGAGGACGCGCGCGCCATCGCCAATGCCCAGATCGCGCGCGGTGCGAAGCTCGAGGGTGCGCGGTTCCGCGATCGCATCCACGCGTTCATCCCACTCGCGGTGCCCCTCTTCTCCGCCGCGGTGCGCCACGCCGACCGCCTCGCTTGCGCCATGGAGGCGCGCTGCTACACCGGCGGCGCGGGGCGCACGCACTACCACGAGCTGCGGCTCGCCCCGCGCGACGCCGTGGCGATCGCGGTATTCGCGCTCTACCTCGTCGTTCTCATCGCACTGTAGCCGCATGCGCCGCAGCGGTGCGGTGGCTTCAGGCCGCCGAGGACGCAGCCGATTCCCAAATTGAGCGAAACGAGCGTTTTATAGAGGGATGCCCGAGTAGCCGAAAAAGCGGCAACCTCGCTACCTGCGGTTCCGTTGCCGCGCACCCCCGTGCTACTCCAGGGGGTGCTCATAAACCGCTCGTTTCGCGTGCTTTGGGTTTCAACGCCGAAGCCAACCCAAGAAAAAACGGCGACATGGCATACAACATGCCATATCGCCGTTCCAACAACGTTCCGCCTACCGCGAACGCGTCCCACGCGCGCCTCGGCGCCCTCGCGCAGCCTAGATGCCGCCACCCAGCAGCCCGCGAAGCACCTGCTCGGGGTCGGCCGAACCGCCGCGCGGCACGAGCGCGGTGATCTTCTTCTGCACCTTGTACTCCGCCACCTCGTCCTCGAGCTCGCGGACACGGGTACGCAGCCGCTCGTTCTCGCGCTCGCGCTCCTCGGCGCGCTCCTTCATGTCCAGGATGCGCACCACACCGGCAAGGTTGATGCCCTCGTCGGTGAGCTGGTTGATGAGCTCGAGCCGCTCGATGTCGGCGCGCGAGTACAGGCGCGTGTTGCCGCCCGAGCGCTTGGGGTTCACCAGGCCCTTCGACTCGTAGACGCGCAGGGTCTGCGGGTGCATGCCCGTCAGCTCCGCCGCCACGGAAATCATGTACAACGGCTTGTTACGCTCGTCCTCTGCCATATCGAACCCCAAATCTCGTCCTCTTCGCGCGCCGCTCCGTGCGCGCACCGCGCATCACGGGAGCGGCTCATGTGGCCGCGCCCGCAGCGCAGCCCCCCTATGCGCTCGCCTTCGACGACGAACGGTATTGATTGATCGTCGCGCGGTAGTCGCGCGTGTCGGCTTCCATGAGCTTCTCGAGCGATGTGCGCTCGGTGTCGCTCAGCCGCTCCGGCGTGCGGACCTCGACGGTCACGATCAGCGCGCCCGTGCGCCCGCGATGCTTCAGATCCGGCGCGCCCATCTCGTTGAACCGGAACTTCTTGCCCGTCTGCGTCCCCGCAGGGATGCGCAGGCGCACCGTCTTGCCGCCCGGCGTGGGCACGTCCACGCGGGCTCCCAGCGCGGCCTCGTACATCGAGATAGGCAGCGTGAGCAGCACGTCCGCGCCCTTGCGCTTGAAGATGGGGTGCTCGAGCACGTGCGTGCGCACGATCAGGTTGCCGCGGCTGCCGCCGTTCACGCCGAAGTCGCCGCGCTCCTTGAAGTTCATCTTGCCGCCGTCCACGGCGCCTGCCGGGATCTTGACGACCACGCTCTCGCGCGTGCCCGTCGACGGCACGGTGTAGCTCACCTTCTTCGTGACCCCGTGGAACGCGTCCTCGGCGCTCACGTCGATGGTCAGCGAGATGTCGTCGCCTTTGCGCGGGCGGTTCGCGGCGCGGCCGCCCATGCCGCCGAACCCCTGGGCGAAGCCACCGAACCCGCCGCCATCGGAACCGCCAAAGATGGAGCTGAAGAGGTCGTTCAGGTCGACGTTCGCCCCACCGCCGCTATATGTATACGAGCCGCCACCGCCCGGCATGCCGCCGAACATGAGCAGCTGGTCGTATTCTTTGCGCTTCTTCGCATCGGAGAGCGTCTCGTACGCTTCGCTGATCTCCTTGAACTTCTGTTCATCGCCGCCCGCGTCGGGATGGTACTTCTGCGCGAGCTTGCGAAATGCGGTCTTGATTTCCTTGTCGGAGGCGTCGCGCGAAACGCCCAGGACATCGTAGAAATTCTTCTGCGGCATGACGCCTGCCTCCTTCCCTGAGCCGGGGGCTCAGCGCCCCGTCTCATCAAAAGGGCTTCGGAACCTGTGTCCCGAAGCCCTTACCGGTCGTTTACTCGGACGCGCTCTCGGCATCCGCCTCGGGCGCACCCGATTCGGCTTCGGTGGCCGGGGCGGGCTCGTCCGCGGCCTCCGCTTCGGGTGCCGGGCGCTTCTCGCCGCCGTAGGTCACCGTGACCATCGCCGAGCGCAGCACGCGGTCGGCCATGCGGTACCCCTTCTGGTACACGTCGTTCACCGTCTCGTCGTACTGCGACGGATCCTCGACGCGACCCACCGCCTGCTGTTCAAGCGGGTTGAAGGGCTCGCCCTTCGGGTCGATGGCCTCGACGCCCTCGTGCGCGAACACATCGAGCATCTTGGTACGCACCGCGTCCACACCGTCCACGAACTGCGCGAACGCATCGTCGAGCTGCTGCTGGCGCGCATGGGCGATGGCGCGCTCCATGTCGTCGAGCACGGGCAGCAGCGCGGTCACGAGCTTCTCGGTGGCGCGGGTCTGCTCGGCCAGGCGCTCGGCGGCGGTGCGGCGGCGGTAGTTCTCCCAGTCCGCCTGGAGCCGCTGGGCGCGCTCGTTCGCCTCGGCCACCTTGGCCGCGGCGCCGTCGCTCGCCTCCTTGGCCTCCGCGAGCTCGCGGCGCACGTCGGCCAGCTCGGCCTGGGCCTGCTCATACTTGAGCTTGAAGTCGTTCTCGGCTGCCTCCTCGCCTGCGCGGATGGCCGCCTCGATCATCTCCTCCTCGCTCATGGCCTGCTCGGCCTGCGCCTGCTCGGGGGTGTCGTCGTGCGTGGCCTCCACGCCCGCGCCCTCGGCCTGCTCGGTATCGTCCACTGCTTCTACCGGAATCTTCACGTCCCTCTCCTTGGAGTCATCGGGGGCGGCGGCAGCTTCCGCCGCCCCGGTGCGAGCTTCGCGAGCGGGCATGGTTACTTATCCTGATCGTCGTCGACGACCTCGTACTCGGCGTCGACCACGTCGTCATCGGCCGCAGGCGACGCGCCGTCGGTAGCCTGCTGCGCGTCGGCGTACACCATCTGCGCGAGCTTGTAGGCGACCTCCTGCAGCTTGTCGCCGGCGCTCTTGATGGCGTCGACGTCCGAGCCCTCGAGCGCCTTCTTGGCGTCGGCGATCGCGGCGTCGGCCTCGGCCTTCACGTCGGCGGGCACCTTGTCGCCCAGCTCGGAGAGGGTCTGCTCGGTGGAGTAGCACAGGCTGTCGGTCTGGTTGCGAACCTCGACCTCCTCCTTCTGGCGCTTGTCCTCCTCGGCGTGCGCCTCGGCGTCCTTCACCATGCGGTCGACTTCCTCATCGGACAGCGCGGTGGAACCGGAGATGGTGATCTCCTGGCTCTTGCCGGTGGCCTTATCCTTCGCGGAGACCTTCACGATGCCGTTCGCGTCGATGTCGAAGGTGACCTCGATCTGCGGCACGCCGCGACGGGCAGCCGGGATGCCGGTGAGCTGGAACTTTCCGAGGCTCTTGTTGTCGCGCGCGAGCTCGCGCTCGCCCTGAAGGACGTTGATCTCGACGCTCGTCTGGTTGTCGGCGGCCGTGGAGTAGATCTCGGTCTTGGACGTCGGGATGGTGGTGTTGCGGTCGATCATCTTGGTCATGATGCCGCCCATGGTCTCGACGCCGAGGCTCAGCGGGGTCACGTCGAGCAGCAGGATGTCGCTGCCCACCGTGGAGTCGCCGCCCAGGATGGCGCCCTGGATGGACGCGCCGCAGGCCACGACCTCGTCCGGGTTCACGGACATGTTCGGCTGCTTGCCGGTCATGTTCTTCACGAGCTCCTGGACGGCGGGCATACGGGTCGAGCCGCCCACGAGGATGACCTCGGTGAGGTCGGAGAGCTTGAGGTTGGCGTCGCGCAGGGCGTTGGTCACCGGCTGCTTGCAGCGCTCGAGCAGGTCATGCGTGATGCGCTCGAACTCGGCACGGCTGAGCGTGTAGTCGAGGTGCTTCGGGCCGGTGGCGTCGGCGGTGATGAACGGCAGGTTGATGGTGGCCTGCTGCGCGGAGGAGAGCTCCTTCTTGGCGTTCTCGGCCGCCTCCTTCAGGCGCTGGAGCGCCATCGGGTCCTTGCGCAGGTCGATGCCGTTATCGGCCTGGAACTTGTCGGCGAGCCAGTCGATGACGCGCTGGTCCCAGTCGTCGCCGCCCAAGTGGTTGTCGCCCGCGGTGGAGAGCACCTCGAACACGCCGTCGGCGAGATCGAGGACGGAGACGTCGAACGTGCCGCCGCCCAGGTCGAAGACGAGAATGCGCTGGTCCTTGCCGCCCTTGTCGAAGCCGTAGGCGAGCGCGGCCGCGGTCGGCTCGTTCACGATGCGCTTGACGTTCAGGCCGGCGATCTTACCGGCGTCCTTCGTGGCCTGGCGCTGGGCGTCGTTGAAGTACGCGGGGACGGTGATGACGGCGTCCGTGATCGTCTCGCCGAGGTACTTCTCGGCGTCGGTCTTCATCTTCTGCAGAATCATGGCGCTGATCTGCTCGGGCGTGTAGTCCTTGCCCTCGATCTCCACCACGGCGCGGCCGCCCTGGCCCTCCTTGACCGTGTACGGGACGGTCTTGATCTCCGAGGCGACCTCGGAGTACTTGCGGCCCATGAAACGCTTGATGGAGAACACGGTGTTCTTGGGGTTCGTCACGGCCTGGTTCTTAGCGGCCTTGCCCACGACGCGGTCGCCGTCGGCGCGGAAGCCCACGACGGACGGGGTGGTGCGGTCGCCCTCGGCATTCACGATGATGGTGGGGTTGCCACCCTCGAACACAGCCATCGCCGAGTTGGTCGTGCCCAGGTCGATTCCGAGAATCTTGCTCATGGTATATCCCTTCCTTTGAGCCGGGCGAGCTGTGGCAGGTCGCCACGGCTCTTTGAATCGCGACGGGTGCCGCGACCCTTTTTTCGTTCGGTCTTATAATATCCCGTTTTCAATCGACCTATACCATGTGATTCAGAAAATCTAAGTCAACATATATAAGATTTTCTAGTGCGCGCGCCCGCAGGGAATGGGTTGGTTGGGGACGTGTTCCGTTCAACCCCTTTCCATTCAACCCCTTTTGCTGTTTTGTGAGTACGATCGGCGGGCATGGCGGAATCGTCCGCAAACAAGTACACGCACCTGGAACGAGTTGCCTTAAGCGCTGCACGAGCGCTCGCACGTCCTCTCTTCCGCGCACCCAGCGTGATTGTTTACCCTTCCTAACTCGGCGAACGGTCGAAAAAGGCTTCATACGAGACTTGAAAATGACGACGAGCGGGGTATATTGAAGCCACGCAATCCGTACCGGACGCCGAATCGGTTCCGGGCTATCAAGAGGAGGATTACTATGGCTCATCCTGTTATTGAAGCCGACGAGTGCATCGCTTGCGGCGTCTGCGTCGACGACTGCCCCCAGGGCGTCCTGGAGCTCCAGGACGTCGCCACCGTGGTGGACGAGGATTCCTGCATCGGCTGCGGCGTGTGCCTCGACGGCTGCCCGTCCGGCGCGATCACCGAGATCGCCGAGGACTAAGTCCTCACATACCACCTCTCGGGTATCGAAAGGGGCTCCTGCGGGAGCCCCTTTTGCGTTGCGGGACAGGCCGGTTCGCCGAGCGGCGCGGGCGGAAACCTCGCGAAAACCCGCAGCCCGCCGCGCTAGAGCGGCGAGCCGATCGGCGGTAGCTGCTTGAGGTACGCCCACATGCGCTGCTTCGCGCGGGCATCGCCGAGCGCGGCCTCGAAGCCCCCGAGCGCGAGCACGCGGCGGCCGAGCACCCGCGCGACGAGCCCCGGCTCGAGCATCGCGACGTCGAACTGCTCCACCTGCGCGAGCTCCTCGGCATACGCCTCGCGCATCACGGCCGCGGCATCGTCGTCCACGAGCACGACCGCCTCGGGGTCGAGTGCCTCGAGCGCCCAGCGGCACAGCTCGGGGTCGAGCGGCTCGCCCGCGGCGCGCGTGGGGACGACTCCCTCCTCGACCGTGCCCATGCGCGCGGAGAGCACGCAGAAATCCTCCGGCGCGTACCCCAGGCGCTCGAGCGCTGCATGAAGCGCCGTGCCGTCGGCGCCGGAGAGCACGTCGGCGCCCGCCCGCTCCGCTTCGTTGAGCGCGCCCTTCACGAGGACGATCTGCGAAAACGCGTTCCCGAAGATGCGCGCGCCCCGACGCGTCAGCCCCTCGAGCTCCAGGCGCTTCGCACCCAGCAGGGCCTCGCGCTTCTCCGCGCTCGTCGCCGCCATGCGCCCTCCTCTCCTCAGGCAGAACCCATCCCCGCCATTGTACGCCGCGAGTCATTGAGTCATTGGGGACGGGTTCAAATGACTCAGTGAGTCAAATGAACTGCACCCCAAAACTTGGACGCGTTAAATCATAACCGCTAAGCGGCCTCGCGGAGGGCCAGCTCCCGGAACTCCGCCGGGGTCAGGCCCTTCAGCTTGACCTGCCGCCTCACGTGGTTCCAGT